>JANMYN010000353.1:0-5931 GCA_031382195.1 Betaproteobacteria bacterium | reverse complement strand
GGACGCCTGGAAAGGCGTATCGGTTGAAGAGACTGCGCGCCTGCACCTGCTGGAACGCTGGCGCGTACGGCTGCTCAATGACGACAAGGCGCTCGAGGAGTTGTTAATCGACTATCCGCGGGCGAATATCCGGCAGTTGCGTACGCTGATGCGCAATGCCAAACGCGAGGCCGAGGCCGGCAAACCCCGGAAAAGTTTCCGCGAACTGTTCCACGTGCTTCGCGAAGCCCTTAACTCACCCTCGGAGATTCGTTGACGCAAATACCCGACGTGCTATGCACGTAGGGTATTTGCGTTGAGACTTAGGCCGGAAAAATGAGCGAAAACGAACAAATCGTCATAGGGCTGGTTTCGATCAGCGATCGGGCATCGAAGGGCGTGTACAAGGATGAAGGCATCCCGGCGTTGAACGCGTGGCTGGTCAAGGCCATCGTGAACCCGTGCCGCATCATCGACCGGTTGATCCCGGACGAACGGCCGGAAATCGAACGCACGCTCAGGCAACTCAGCGATCACGACGGCTGCCATCTCGTACTCACCACGGGCGGAACCGGTCCCGCACCGCGCGACGTCACCCCGGAAGCCACGCTTGCCGTGGCCGATCGCGAGATGCCCGGCTTCGGCGAACAGATGCGCCAGATCAGCCTGCATTTCGTGCCGACCGCAATCCTGTCGCGCCAGGTCGGGGTGATCCGCGGCAAAACGCTGATCGTCAACCTGCCCGGCCAACCGAAATCCATACGCGAAACGCTGGAAGGCCTGAAAGACGCGGCCGGCAAACAGATCGTGCACGGCATCTTTGCCGCGATCCCTTACTGTATCGACCTGATCGGCGGGCCTTACATCGACACCGACGACGCCGTGTGCAAAGCCTTTCGCCCCAAGTCCGCGATACGACCGAAAACTTAGAGACTCCACCCAACGCAGATACCCTACGTGCGTAGCATGTCGGAGTACCCTTTTAGGGCACAGATACCCTCGCGTAGCGTGGAGTACCCTTTTAGAACACAGAGGACGCAGAGAAAGGCGAAAGTTTAAATTGCCGGCCCGCGGATCAATTGTGCATACTCGAATCATCCAAGAATTTCTCCGTGTTCTTTTTTTTCCTCTGCGACCTCTGCGTCAACGCTTCTGACCTAGACTATGACTGAACAACTGCAAACAATAGAAATCGAGACCAAACCGAAGCCCAGCCACAGCGTCATCTGGCTGCATGGCCTGGGTGCCGACGGCAATGACTTCGTGCCGATCGTCCAGGAGCTGTCACTGCCGCCGCCAGGCATCCGCTTCGTGTTCCCGCATGCCCCGATGCGACCGGTCACCATCAACGGCGGCTTTGTGATGCGGGCCTGGTACGACATAGCCAACCAGGATCTAGGTATGAAAGAGGACGAGCAAGGTGTGCGCCAATCGCAGCGGATGATCGAGGATCTCATCGCAAAGGAAGCGAGCCGTGACGTGCCGTTGAGCCGGATCGTCGTTGCAGGTTTTTCACAGGGCGGCGTGATTGCGCTGCAAACCGGGCTGCGCCAGCCCGAAAGGCTGGCCGGCGTAATGTCGCTCTCCGCTTATTTGCCGCTGACCTCCACGATCGGGAAAGAACGCAACGCAGCGAACAATGACGTGCCGATTTTTATGGGCCACGGGGTCACGGACAACATCGTGCCCTTGCCGCTGGGAACGGCGTCGCGCGATCGGCTGCTCAAACTCGGCTACGACGTCGACTGGCACCAGTATCCGATGCCGCACTCGGTCTGCCCCGAGGAACTCGAGGACATCAGCGCCTGGCTCGCTCGCGTGCTTCTCTAACTTAACAACTCACAACGAAATCTACCTCTCACCGCGAATTAGGATTCGTTTTTCGCCTTTGCGGTTAGCGGATCTATGCAACCCGCTGCACGATGCGGTAGCGCGCAATTTCGAATTCGGTTCCGTGTTCGAGGAGCATACGCGGCGCAAGGATGTAGCTGGTGCCGTAGACCTCCATTTCCAGGCTCGCATCAGGAAGGAAGCTGCCCGCCGGCAGCAAGAGGCTCGCTTCGGCGAGACTCGCGTCGCCACCGGTTTGCGATGACAACAGCAAAGCTTTCCAGGTCTTTGCGAAATCGGTTCGCTGATGCAATTTTACCGCCCGGGCACCGCGAGCCAGTATTTCGATGCCGACATTGCGCTGCCCGCCCTCCTGCGCGGCCAGCCGGCGCACGATGCCGACCGCCCATACGCGTGTATCGGTCGGCTTCACGGCCAGCACCTTTCCGACATGCAGCCAGTCCCCCTGGTTCATCGGCAGCAAGGCACCGTAGCCGCCGTCGCTCTCGTTCTCCACGCTCCAGGTCTCCGCGGCGGGTGCCATCTGCTCCGCGACCTCATCCGACGAAAGACGGGCCATGATGTTGTCGAAGCCATGCTCGACGCCGATCGCGGACAGCGAACGGCGCCGCTCCGCACGCCGTTCCGGACGGCGCCCCCACCATTGCTGGCTCAGATGCTCCAGCACATGGATGACCGCACCGATGTCGTTGACCCCCTCCAGGTTCATTTCCCTGGGAACAATCTCGCCACCGGCCAGCCGGGATGCGAGATCGTCGATTTGTCCCTTGATCCGGCCGGCTCCGAAAAACCTCGATCCCGGGCGAACCTGGGACACCGGCGTGTAGCGCTCCGGCAGCGTCCAGCGGTAAATATCGACAGAATAATTGCAGGTCTTGGTGGGATGACGCTGCAGTTCGAATTTGTCCGACAGGTGATCGATGAACCGGCAGGCGATGTCCACTTCGACTGCAGGCAGGCTGTCCGCAGCCGAGACGGCAAGCATCATCGGCTTCAGAAATTCGCGCGCCAGCGTTGACTGGTCCTCGTACACAACGACGCGCGCCCGTTCCATGCCTTTATCCTCGACGAAGGCCCAGAGCTGGGCGAGGGTCTGCCAGATGTCCTTCTCGATCAGCAAGTAACGCAGCAGCTGCCACTTCAAGCGCATGGTGGTCGCGCGCATTGAGCGCGCCACCACCATCGGGATTTTGTCGCCGACTTCCGCCCAGCCCTGGCTGTAGGTCTGGAATTGCCGGACCAGATGAACGTAGGCCGCTTCCAGTTGCGCGCAATACAGGGATACCTGGCCCCAGCTCCGGGTCTGTTCTTCCGACTCCGCTTGATTGCCGCTCGCAAAATACCGGGCCTCCAGGCCCGCCAGCAATTCGCGGGCGCCGCGGTCGGCCAGATCGACCATCTCGATCTGCAAGGCAAGCCTGAGCTCGGGCTCTGAATGCACGGCGTCGAGCCGCGCGCCGTACTCCAAGAGCAACTGGGCGCTATCGGGCGAGGACATCAGTGCAAAGAATCTTGCGCAGTGAACTCTGGCGGCAGATCGTCACGTGCATGGATTTTCCCGCATCCGGACTCCCACTGGACTCAGGTGGACCGCTGCATGACACGAAAGCGCGCCATATCGAAATCGTGACCACCTTCCATGAGCATGCGCGGTACCAAAAGGTAGGTGCGCTCGTAGGCGCGCATCTCCATGCTTTTCTGCAGCGAAAACGCGCCTGGTTTCAGCAGAAAATTCATTTCGTCATTGGCGCCGGTGCCATTCGTATTCGACGGCAACAGTAGCGCGCTCTCCAGTTCCGGATCATCCGCCGCACTGATCGCCGCCAGCTTCACCACGCTCGCGCCTTTTGTCAGCACCTGGATGCCAACGTAGCGTTGCTTGTGATCATAAGCCGAAAGCCGGCGCACGATGCCCACACCCCAGGACGCACCGTCGTCCAGCTTGACGCCCAGCAGCGTGCCAACGCGCAGCCAGTCGCTCGTGGCCTGTGGCATCAGCGCGCCATAACCACCCTCGCTCTCGTTTTCCACCGTCCAGACTTCGACCGTGCTGTCGAACGACAAGTCCTGCGTTTCTCCCGACACCGTGGAGACGATTTCGTCAAAATCGTGGACGACGCTCATGCGCGAAACCGAATTGCGCCTTTCCTCGCTGCGCGCCGGCGGATTCGCCGCCCAGTAACGGACGAGATGGCGCAGCGCTTCCAGCACCACTTCCGGATCGAACGTTGCCCCCAGATTGATATTGGACGGAACCGCGCCATCGGATTTTACGATGGCAAGCAGTTTATCCAGTTCCTGTACCGCACTGCCCGGGCCGAAGAAGCGCAGGCCGGATGTCATTTGCAGGCGCGAGATCACGCGCGCAGGGGCTTTGCCTTCATTCAGATCGAAGTAGTAATGGCAACCTTTCGCGGGTTGGCGATTCATTACACAGAATTCGGAAAACTGCGCGACGATGCGCTCGGCGATTTCCAGCTTGGCCGGCAACAGGCTGTCGGTCGAGGAAATGTTCAGCATCACGCCCTTGAGGAATTCGCGCTGCACCGTGGATTCGCCGAACTTGCCCGGATAGACGACGACCGGCGCGCCCGCGTAGCCGCTTTCTTCGGCATGCGCGTAGAGTCTTCCCATCTGCTCCCATATCCGCTTCTCGACCGGTCCGTAACGCAGGAACTGCCATTTGAGCTGCAGCGTCAAGGCGCGCAGTGCACGCGCCACCACCATCGGCATCTGGCCCTTCAGCGCACCCCACCCTCCGGCACCGGACTGGAAGCGGGTGAGGCACATCTGATAGCTATCGGCAAGATGTTTCCAGAACGCGAACACAGTGTTCCAGATGCGGATTTCCTGGAATTTTTGCAGGCGTGCGCTGCCACTGAGATAATCCTGCGAAAGTTTGCGCTGATGGTTTTTCGCGCTCTGGTCGATGAGATCGACAATCTCCAGAATACGCGACGGCTTGAGATCTTCCACCCCGCCCAGGGTGTCGAGCCAGTAACAAAGCTCTTCGAGCGACTTGTATGGGTCGAGCGGCGGCAATTCGGCGATGATCGCCCGCGCCCCCTTATCGTCGGCGAACGGATGTTCCGATTTCGATCCCTTGATCCACTTCAGCATCCGGACCCCTCCCTGGGGCGAACCGTGAAATCCAGCAGGCGTGGATTATAACGCGCTGTTTATCCGAACTAAGTTATTTCAGAAAGCCGGGATTGAGATTTGAACCCTGGGATTCAGGAAAGGCTGGCAGACTTGTCGCGCTGCGCGGCGAGATGTCCGCGTCCGGCGTCGATGCCGGCCAGCAGTACCAGTCCGATGACGAAATAGCTGCCCGTGATCAAGATTGCCAGGCGATGGTCGCCGCCCGACAGCCAGCTCACCAGCCCGTAGGTGATGGGCCCGAGGATCGAGGACAGCTTCACTGCCAGCCCCCAAAGGCCAAAGAACTCCGCATGCCGGTTGGGCGGACTCATGTAGCCGACCAGCGCGCGTCCCGCCGACTGGCTGGCGCCAAGGCAGATGCCGGCAAGATTGGCCGCGACCCAGAACATCGCCGGGCCTTCGGCGAGCCAGGCCAGCAATACCATCACGCACCAACCTGCGAGCGTGATCGCCAGCGTGCGCACGTGACCGAGCTTGTCCTGCAATTGTCCGAAGGCGAGCGCGCCGATGCTGGCGGTGACATTCACCACCAGGATCAGCATGATGGTCTGTTGCGTGTCGAACTTCATCGCCTGCTCGGCATAAATCGCCGCCAGCGTGATTACCGCTTGCACGCCGCCCTGATAGAACAGGATGCAGACCAGGAAGCGCATCAGGTCGCGATAGCGGCCGGCATCGCGCAAGGTTTCCCAGGTACGCGTGAACGCATTCGCATACGCACCGCCGGGCAGTCTCTGCGGCACGGCGCGCTCCCTTAGATAAAGGAAAGTCGGCAGTGCGGATACCGCGAACAACAGCGCGGTGATCAGCATCGTGACCGGCACAAACTGGGCGGATGTCTGTCCCTGCGCCTGCGCCCAGGTCACGTAGGATAGCGATGCGCCGAGACTGATCAGGCCACCGATATAACCCAGCCCCCAGCCCCAGCCCGACACCCTG
>JANMYN010000336.1:0-2343 GCA_031382195.1 Betaproteobacteria bacterium | reverse complement strand
TCGCCGAACCAGTCGCCGTAACCGTCGCCGACCAGCGAACCCCAGCCAGTCATCACTGCCACGTACTGTTTGCCCTTGGCAAGATAAGTGATGATGCCGCCGTTGCTGCCTTGGCCGAGATTGTGCGACCACAGCTTTTTGCCATTCGTATCATCGTACGCGACCAAGGTGCCTTCGGCTTCGGGTACAAACAACACGTTACCGCCGGTGCTCAGCAGGCTGGCGTGCGGCGTTGCGCCTGGGTATTTGATTTCAAACTTCACCTTGCCAGTAAGCGGATCGCGCGCACGGATGTGGCCATGCATCGACTTGTCGCCCTTCGGCGGCACGAACGTGAAGTCGGCGCCAATGTTCAACTGCACCACGGGCTCCGTAATCGGCTGGGTTTTCACCACGGTCAGGTCCATGCACCACTCGAAACCGACGCGGTAGAACAGGCCGGTCTTGGGATTGTAGGTTCCCGCATTCCAGCTATATCCGCCTGCAATCGCCGGGCAGAGGTTTTCGTGCTTGCCTTCAGTCAGGTCACGACGACCAACCAGTTCGCCATTGGGCTTGATGTCCTTGACGAAATTGATCGCATCGACTCCCTTGTATACATTGACGGGCTTGCCGGCACGGTCATAGACGAAAACGAAACCGCCCTTGTTGGGGTGCACGACATACTTCTTGCCGTCGCGCTCGAGGAACACGAATTCGCCCATCGACGAATCGAAATCCCAGGCGTCATGCGGCAGTTCCTGGTGATAGGCCTTCAGGTTGCCGGTGTCCGGATCCAGCAGGATGACCGATGTGATGTAGAGGTTGAGGCCGGGACGCGCGCCTTCCGTCATCCATTTGTCGCCTGACCAGTCATACAGCGGTGCCGGGTTGGCGGTACCCCACCAAACCGAGTTGGTCTCGGGATCGTAGGCGCCAGCCATCCAGCCGCCGCCGCCGCCGACCTTCCAGGAGTCATTGCCCCAGGTGTCACGACGATCGGACGCGGTGCCGTCGTTGCCACCGACGGTGAAGAATTCCCAGGTCTTTTCGCCGGTTTTGGCATTGACGCCGAATATCGGACCGCGGTACGGCCACTCACCACCCTGGGCGCCGATGATGACTTTGTCCTTGACGAGCAAAGGCGCGCCGGTAAAGCCAACAGTCAGCTTCTCGGAATCGATGAGCTTGGTTTCCCAGCTGAGTTTGCCGGTCTTCATATCGATTGCAGCCAGCTTGCCGTCCAGAGTGCCGATAAAAATGTTGCCGTAGCCGGCCGCGATCCCCCGGTTGTACGGGGAGTGCGTTTGCCGGGCGACCAGATCTTCGTTCAGCTTCTGCTTATAGGTCCACAACATCTTGCCCGTCGCACCGTCCAGTGCATACACCTGGTTGTACGGGCTCGAGTAGTACAGCACGCCGTCGATGGCCAGCGGGAAGCCTTGGAGACCTCGATTGGCGCGCGAAGCCGAATGCGACCAGGCTTCGGTCAGCTTGCCGACAGTCCTGGTGTTGATTTGATCGAGCGGGCTGTAATGCCATGACTTGTACGAACCGTGATAGGTGAGCCAGTTGCCCTTTTCGAGTTCCTTGTCTGCATTGAGCAGACGATTGCCGTCGACATCGGCAGCGAAAGAGCTTCCCGCAGCAACAGCCGCGGAAAACGCCGCCGCCAGCGCGATGCGCAGATAGCGTTTCTTGCTAGTCATATTGGATTCCTCTCCAGAATTATTTCCCAAGGTGTAGCCATGTCGCTGCGGGATCGTTTTTCGACAAGAACCTGGCGGCCAGACGACGAGTCCACCGTTCTTTTCCCTCGATACAGAAACCGCGATGTTTGGACGCCGCCTCGACACGCTTCGGGTCAGCTCCGGTGTCCGTACTTCGGTATTCCGCGATTTTCGGGATGTTTTCCCGGCGAGTCAAGGAATAAGCGGAAGGCACAACGCGAGGTCCGTGTGACCAGACGACCAGGCGATTAGTTCCCTATCGGCGCTGGCAGCCCGGGCAGAAGAAAGTCGCGCGTTGTCCTTGACGCAAGGATTTGATGAGTGTTCCGCAAACCCGGCAAGTTTCGCCTTGACGGCCGTAAACAAAATAGGTTTGCTGAAAGGTACCAGGACGGCCTTCCGTGCCCACGTAATTGCGCAGCGAACTGCCGCCGGCTTCGATGGCCGCCGCAAGCGTTTTTTGGATTGCGGCCACGAGTTTTTCGCAGCGCGCCAAGGAAATGCGGCCTGCGGCGAGCCCGGGATGAATGCCAGCGTGAAACAGCGATTCGCTTGCGTAAATATTGCCAACGCCGACCACAATGTGACTGTCCATCACGACTGTCTTGATCGCGGCGTGGCGTCCGCGGGTACG
>JANMYN010000330.1:0-2271 GCA_031382195.1 Betaproteobacteria bacterium | reverse complement strand
CAGCGCGGTGGACTTCATGGACACACCCAGACCGGCGATGATGTTGGTTGCGTGGCCGGTCTGCGAAGCCGCGGCGACGTGACGTACCGGCGCGTATTCGGTGGCGGTGTAGTACTCGGTGATGACCACCATCAACGCGGTGAGGATCAGGCCGACGAGCGACGCGTAAAACAGATTCATCGCACCCAGCGGGCTGTCACTCATCATTCTTCCGGTGATGAAGTAAAACGCGACGGCAGCGAGCACGCCCGATACGATCACGCCCTTGTAGAGCGCGTTCATGATCTTGCCGTCCTCCTTCGCGCTTACGAAGAAAGTGCCGATGATCGACGCGATGATCGATGCGCCGCCCAGGACCAGCGGATAGAGCACTGCGTTGGGCCCCACATCGGCGAGCATCAGGCCGCCGAGCAGCATCGTGGCGACAATGGTGACCGCATAGGTCTCGAACAGGTCGGCCGCCATGCCGGCGCAGTCGCCGACGTTATCGCCGACGTTGTCGGCTATCACCGCCGGATTGCGCGGATCGTCTTCCGGAATGCCGGCTTCCACCTTACCCACCAGGTCGGCGCCGACATCCGCGCCCTTGGTGAAGATGCCGCCGCCGAGACGCGCGAAAATCGAGATCTAGGAGGAGCCGAAGGCCAGGCCCACCAGCGAATGCAGCGCCTTGTCGGGCTCAACCATGGTCAGCAGGATGCCGTAGTAACCGGCCACGCCGAGCAGGCCCAGCCCGACCACCAGCATGCCGGTGATGGCGCCGCCGCGGAACGCGACCTGAAGTGCGGCGTTGATGCCGTTGTTGGCGGCTTCAGCCGTGCGCACGTTGGCGCGCACGGATACATTCATGCCGATGTAGCCGGTCAATCCCGACAGCACGGCACCGATCAGGAATCCGACCGCGGAGTACCAGTCGAGCCCGAAGCCGAGCACCACAAACAGGACGCCACCAACGACGGCAATGGTCGCGTACTGGCGGTTGAGGTAGGCCTGCGCACCTTGTTGTATGGCAGCAGCGATTTCCTGCATGCGCGCATTGCCGGCGGGTCGGTTGAGAATCCAGATGGTGGAAATCGCCCCGTAGGCAATCCCGATGATCGCGCAGACGAGCGCGAAGATCAGCGCTGAAGACATGAATCCCCCTTTATCGATATCAATTCAATACAGAGCCGAAAATGGGCCGGCCCCTTAACCCTGAAGTAAGAACGAGCCCTGGAATGAAAACCTGAGGCTGCATCCTGCCGGCATATCCGGGCAGCCGCTGCGCCGGCAAGTCAGCGCGCGATTTTAACCGACTTCGCGCCGGAAAGCCGGATTGCGCTCAAAGCTTGAATTCGGACAGCTTCCGGGGAACGGCGGCATTCTTCAGCGTCACGTATTGCGGAAGCCCGTTTTTGAACGGCGGATAGTCTTCGCCCTGGATCAGCGGGGCCAGATATTGCCGGCATTTCGCGGTGATGCCGTAGCCGTCGTCGGTAATATAGTCGCGCGGCAGTTTCTTCTCGACGTTGGCAACGTCGCTCAGGTTCGCCACCCCGACGGCCCATTTGTAGGGCTGGTTCGACTTGCGCACGATGGTCGGCATGACGGCGTTGCCGCCCTTCAGCGCCAGTTCCACCGCGGCCTTGCCGACTGCGTAAGCCTGGGCAACATCGGTCTTCGACGCGATATGTCTGGCTGAGCGCTGCAAATAGTCGGCCACGGCCCAGTGATATTTGAGCTTGAGGCCTTCCTTCACCGCGGCCGCGACCACGGGCGCCACGCCGCCGAGCTGCGCATGACCGAACGCGTCGCGCAACCCCTGATCCGCCAGAAAATTGCCCGCGGCGTCCCGCACGCCTTCGGAGACGACAACCGAACAGTAGCCGTACTGCTTCACCAGCGCTTCGGCCCGGGCGAGGAATCCGGCCTTGTCGAAACGGATTTCCGGGAACAGGATCATGATTGGCAAGTCGCCGGGTTTGTCCGCCGCCAGCCCGCCCGCCGCCGCGATCCATCCCGCATGGCGGCCCATGACTTCGAGAATAAAGACTTTGGTCGACGTCTTCGCCATCGAGGCGACATCGAAGCTCGCCTCGCGCGTGGACACGGCAACGTACTTTGCCACCGAGCCGAATCCCGGGCAGCAGTCCGTGATCGGCAGGTCGTTGTCCACGGTTTTGGGGACATGGATCGCCTGGATCGGGTAACCGAGAGACGCGGACAGCCGTGAAACCTTCAGGCAGGTGTCGGCTGAATCGCCGCCGCCGTTGTAGAAGAAATAGCCGATGT
>JANMYN010000322.1:0-2533 GCA_031382195.1 Betaproteobacteria bacterium | reverse complement strand
TGCATGACCTGGCCTACGCGGATATCTGCTTCGACGGCTGGAAGGCGCCATCGATCATGCAGGTGCCCGGTGCACGCGACGTTGCCGTGGAATTTTTCACGATGAGCAAGAGTTACAACATGGCCGGCTGGCGCATTGGCTTCATGGTTGGCAACAAGGATCTGGTTTCAGCGCTTGCCAGAATAAAGAGTTATCACGATTACGGCAGCTTCACGCCGATCCAGGTGGCCTCGATCGCGGCGCTTGAAGGACCGCAGGACTGCGTCCGCGAAATCTGTGAAAAGTATCAGAAGCGGCGCGACGTGCTCGCCAGAGGCCTGCATGAGGCCGGCTGGATGGTGCAGATTCCGAAGGCTACCATGTATATATGGGCGGAAATCCCCGACCCCTACAAGCCGATGGGTTCGCTCGAATTTTCCAAAAAGATATTGTCTGACGCGAAAGTCGCCGTGTCCCCGGGAATTGGATTTGGCGACTACGGCGATGCGTATGTGCGCTTCGCCCTAATCGAAAATGAGGCGCGAACCCGTCAAGCCATTCGCGGCATCAAGGAGATGTTCCGCAAGGACGGGCTGTTAGGCAGCGCCCCGCCGCTACGGGCAGCAGGCTGATGGATATTCATAATTACCCCGATCGGGCGCGTAGCGCCCGATATTTTTGTGCGAAGGACGAATATGTCGGAAGGCGCGTTGAGCATCGTGCAAGTCACCGGCACGGAACGGGAAGTGGCCGAGCCGCAGTGGTTAACCGCGGCAGAGGGCGTGCACCGGCAGTTGCGTCCGCAATTGCCACCGGACTATCCGCAGAAGATGCGGCGCATTTTTCGCGACGGCGGCGAAATGTGCGTGGCCATCCGCGCCGATCGGGTCGTCGGTGTCGCGGTATTTCGCGAGTTTGAAAATACACATGCCGGACGTCGACTATACGTAGACGATCTGGTGACCGACGAAGCCGAGCGATCCACGGGGGCGGGACGCACCCTCATTGCGTATCTGGAGAAAATTGCCCGCGACCGGGGCTGTTCCGGTTTCGATCTCGAGTCCGGCACGCATCGCACGCGCGCGCATCGCTTTTACTTCAGGGAAGGTTTCTTCATTACCGCGTTTTCATTCAGAAAAGAGTTCCAATGAAACCCATACAAGTCGGCCTGCTGGGTATCGGCACCGTTGGTGGCGGCACGTTTGCGGTCCTGCTCCGCAATCAGGAAGAGATCAGTCGCCGGGCCGGCCGCGGCATCGTGATCAAGGCGGTCGCCGACAAGGATCTCGCCAGGGCGCGCAAGCTGGTCGGCGACAGCGCCGAAATCACCGATGACGCGTTCGCGCTGGTGAGGCGGCCGGATATCGATATTGTGGTGGAGTTGATCGGCGGCACCAAGATTGCGAAGGATCTGATCCTTGCGGCGATTAAAAATGGCAAGCACGTGGTGACCGCCAACAAGGCGTTGCTGGCAATTCACGGCAATGAAATCTTCCTTGCCGCGCAGAACAAAGGCGTGATGGTCGCGTTTGAAGCGGCGGTTGCGGGTGGCGTGCCAATCATCAAGGCATTGCGCGAAGGGCTGAGTGCCAACCGGATCGAGTGGATTGCCGGCATTATCAACGGCACGTCCAATTTCATTCTTTCCGAGATGCGCGAGAAAGGCTCGAGTTTCAGCGACGTGCTCGCGCAGGCGCAAAAGCTGGGCTACGCGGAAACCGACCCGACCTTCGACATTGAAGGCGTGGATGCCGCCCACAAACTTACCATCATGGCGGCGATTGCATTCGGCATTCCGATGCAGTTCGACAAGGTTTACACCGAAGGCATCTCCAGGCTGACCAGGGAGGATATTCGCTACGCGGAAGAACTCGGCTATCGCATCAAGCTGCTGGGAATCACGCGGCGCACGCCCAAGGGCATCGAGTTGCGCGTTCACCCGACCTTGATTCCGTCCAAGAGGCTGATCGCCAACGTCGAAGGCGTGATGAATGCGATCCTGGTCAAAGGCGACGCCGTCGGGCCCACGCTTTACTACGGTGCCGGCGCCGGGGCCGAGCCTACCGCCTCCGCTGTCGTCGCCGATCTTGTGGACGTGACCAGAATGCATACTGCGGACCCAGAGCAGCGCGTGCCCCATCTGGCGTTTCAGCCCGACCGCATGTCGGATCTGCGCATCCTTTCGATGGAGGAAGTGGAAACCTCGTATTACCTGCGCCTGCGCGTGCTCGACCGGCCGGGCGTCCTGGCGGACATCACGCGCATTCTTGCGGATCAATCGATTTCGATCGATGCCATGGTGCAGAAGGAACCGAGCGAAGGGGAGGAGCAAGTAGACATCATCATGCTGACGCACCTGACCCTGGAAAAAAACATTAATGATGCGATCAAGCGCATCGAATCCCTGCCGGCCATATCAGGCAAGGTAACGCGAATCCGCCTTGAAGAACTCGGACGAAACTAGAACGAAAATGACCAATCCCTATACCGGCCTCATCAATCGTTACCGCGACCGCCTGCCAGTCAGCGCAAAGACGCCCGTAATCAGTCTCAA
>JANMYN010000299.1:0-2746 GCA_031382195.1 Betaproteobacteria bacterium | reverse complement strand
GGCCGCCGCCCGACGATGTCCTTGCCCTCCAGTAGAATCTGGCCGCTGTCCGGGCGAATGAAGCCGTTCAGCAAATTGAACAGCGTGGTCTTGCCGGCACCGTTCGGTCCGATGATGCCGAGGATCTCGCCGTGCCTGACCTGAATGCTGATATCGCGCACCGCCTGAAGTCCGCCAAAAGCCTTCCACGCATTGCGTACTTCGAACACGATAACGCCGTCCGGATTCTTTTTTCGCACCGGCACAGCGGCTACAACGGCGCTCGTCTGGGGCGCGACCACGCCTTTGCGGGCACGACCCCGCAATACGATGTCCTTCACTTTCCAGAATACGCCCTCCGGCGCCACCAGGATTACAGCGACGATTGCCACGCCATAAACCACGCCCTGGATGCCCGGAATCACGTTGCCGAGTTGCGCATGCAGGATTTCGCTCAGCGGCACCAGCACCACCGCGCCGATCACCGGCCCCCACAGCGTGCCGACGCCGCCGAACATCGCGACGATCAGCGCCTGCGCCGAGACCAGCATGCCGAACACCGCCGGCGGCGTCACCACCAGCAGAATGACTGCGTAGAATCCGCCCGCTGCACCGGCCAGCGCGCCGCTCAGCGTGATCGCCTTGAGCTTCCAGGCCAGCGTACGAATGCCGGCGGCTTCGGCGGCCGCTTCGTCTTCGCGAATCGCCACGAGCGACATGCCGAAGCGCGAGCGTTCGACCAGGCTGGTCAACACCATCGCGCCGATCATCAGCGCCAGGGCCAGCCACACGTAAATGCGGTGATCCTCGAACTGCATGTAAGCGAACGCCTGCTCGCGTTGCATCGGCAATGCCAGTTCCTGGTAACCGAGCCATTCGAACACATAGAGCAACGCCAGCGGGTACGCCAGCATGGCAAGCGCGAAGTAATGCCCGCGCAGGCGGAAAGTCGGAATGCCTACGATCAGGCCGGCAAGCGCTCCGACAACCGCGGCGCAAGGAATGCCGATCCAGGGTGACAGCCCCCACTGAATCTGCGCCAGCGCGACGAAATAGGCGCCGAGACCGAAGAACGCCGCATGGCCGAAGGACACGAATCCGCTGTATCCGCTCAACAGGTTCCAGGCGAGTCCCATCACCGCCCACACGGGCACGACCGCGAGGATCAGTAGATAGTAGGAATGCTCGACGAAGGTCGCGAGAAGCCCATAAGCAATGGCAAAAATCGCGATCAGCAAGGTCTGTCGGCGCAGATCCGTGTCGAGCATGTCAGGTGCGCCTCGTCGCCGTGCCGAACAGTCCTTGCGGGCGCAGCAGCACGATCAACAGAAAGACGACGAAAATTGCGGTGTTCTGCAACTGGTTCGGCAGGAACAATGTCGACATCTGCTGCACCAGCCCGATCGTCAGGCCGCCGAGAAAGGCGCCTGCCACGCTGCCCAGTCCGCCGAGCACCACACCGGCATACATCACGATGACATACTCGAGGCCGACATAGGGCTGGAACGACGTGCCGGATGCGGGCAGCCCGCCGCCGATCGCCGTGATTGCCACGCCGAAACCGAATGCGAGCCGATGGGATCGGGCAACATCGATACCCATATATGTCGCGGCTTCCGGATTGTCGGCTGCGGCGCGCAGTGCTTTGCCGAGACGCGAACGGCTCATGATCCCGACGAATGCGAGCACCACGATGACGGCGATCGCCGCGGCGACGCTCTGTCCCTGGTTGACGTAGACTTCGATCCTGTCGCCATACAGCGGACCGAGGGCCCACGCGCTGGAGGCGAGCGGCGTCGAAATCGAAACCGGCGTCGAGCCGAACAGATACAGTCCGCCGTTCTGCAGGATGAGCGCCAGACCGAGCGTGAGGATCAACTGCGCGTAATGACCTTCCGACTGCAGCGCGCTGCCACGCATGCCGGTGACTTTGCTGATCAGCAGCCGGTGCACCAGTACGCCCGCAAAAAAGATTACCGGCCCCGCGATCAGGGCTGCGACGTAAGGCCCGACCGTATCACCGAACACGACCTGGATGCCCAGTACGCCGAACACGTAATAGGCCACGTACATGCCCAGCATCATGAAGTCGCCGTGGGCGAAATTTATGACGCGCATGACGCCGAAGATCAAACTCAGGCCCACGCACATCAGCCCGTAAATCGACCCGGTGAGCAGCCCCGCGATCAGCGCCTGCAAGAAGTTTTCAGTAAATTGCGCCACGCTTGTTCCAATCAATGCCTTCTTGTTTACCAAAACGGCGCAAAACACTTCGATGCAGAACTGCGCACCACGAAGACACGAAGATCACGAAGGAACACGAAGGAAAGCGGTTTGATGATTTTTGTTTTCTTCGTGCATCTTCGTGCCCTTCGTGTCTTCGTGGTGAGAACTTCAGCCTTGGTTGGCTAGCCTTCAATTAGTTGGTGAGCGCAACAGCGAAGCCAGTTGCCCGGCGTCGTCGTTGCGGTCCAGCCCATCGATGCACGCTTCGATTTCCTGCGCGCGTGCCTTGCCCACCGCCGCTTCAACTGCCAAGCGGAAACGCTCCCGCACTTCCGATGGCGTGGCATTGACCACGTCTTCCAGCCGCAGCCGCTGCGTTGCGCCACCGGTCACGCGCACGTCCACTTCGCCACCCTGCTTGCCCGGATAGGCGCGCGTCATCTCATCGTCGACTTCCAGCGTCATCAGGCCGATCAGCTTGAGCAGCCGTGCGTCGTTAAGGAGTTCGAAATTCTTTTCCGACACGCCGCCTTCGATCAGT
>JANMYN010000296.1:0-6914 GCA_031382195.1 Betaproteobacteria bacterium | reverse complement strand
CCGGGGAGCAACTGAACGGACAGATCGATGGGCAGCAACTTCATGCCGGTGTCGATGGGTTTGTAGCGGGCCATCGTGCGATTCTCTCCACCAGAACTCGATGCGTTGATATTGCACGACGCGCATGACGGGAGCAATATTTCCGGAGACTTTTTCTACAACCTCGTTAGCGCGCTCGAATCAACAGTGGTACGCTAGCAATCATGAGTGATACCGACGTTGCCGAAATCCTTAAGCTTCCTGCTGAAGAGCGCCTGCGCCTTGTCGAAATAATTTGGGCGAGCCTCGTCACAGAACCGTCGTCCGTGCCGTTGGGGGACGCGCATCGCGCGATGATTGACGAGCGCCTGGCCGAACACGAACGCAATCCTGACGATGTCGTTTCTCGAGACGAGGTACTCGCCGAAGCTCGGCGAGGCTGATGGGTCTGCCGGTTGTCTACCGTCCGAAGCTTGGACGGGATTTAGCCGGTGGTTACGCGTGGTACAACGGGCAACATGATGCCCTTGGGGAAGAGTTTCTTGCGGCCGTGAGCACCGCGCTTGACACCGTAGAGCGTTTTCCTGACATCTTCGCGCGTGTCCACGGGGAGGTGCGTCGTGCAGTTGTCTCTCGATTTCCCTACGCTGTCTTCTACCGCATCGAAACCAAGCGCGTTGTGGTACTCACAGTCTTACACACGGCCCGTGATCCGAAAGTCTGGCCCCAGCCGCGAAGGATCGCGCGCTAACATGCGCATCGAGACCGACCTTCGCGAGCGGGCTTTGCCCGCTTGCTCGGCGGCTCATGCGCGACGTTGGGCGTAAGGACTCGCGGAGATCGAGATGTGGATTTTCTGGGTTCTATTCTTCATTGCCGCCATGCTTCTCGTTTTCTGGATGCTAAGAATTGAACGCGTGAGATTGGCAACACACGTGAAGGAGTGCCGAGAGGCTGCCGCCAGGATGGGCGTCGCGTATGAGTACGACGCCCCTGACACGCTGGTGGCAAAGATCAAGGGCTTCGATCTGACTTATTCGGACGGCGACAGATTGCGCAACGGGATTCGCGACGTTTTTTCCCGAACAAGCTCTACCGAGAATTTGTACTTGTTCCTGCATCAGCATCATGGAAGCATGCCGGGCGCCGTCGGTGGAATGGGGCACCGCGAAACGGTCGGCTGCCTGGTCTCGAAGCGCCTCCGACTGCCACGCTTTCGACTCAGTCCGGAGCGACCGATAGAAAAGATCGCTTCGATGTTCGGGGCGCAGGATGTCGACTTCGATTCACATCCCGCTTTTTCGCGATCGTATTTTCTGAACACCAACGACGAAACGGCGGTCCGAGGTCTTTTTGACCCGACGGTGTTGGGTTTTTTCGACAGGCATCCGGGCTTCCATGTCGAAGGAAACGACGACACGCTTGTGATCTATCAGTTCAACAAGTCCTTGAGCGTCACTGAACTGCCAGAGTTCCTTGAGACTGCTAAGCAGATCTCAGATCTATTCAAGAGATGACGGTTTACGCCCAGCAACCGGTTGCAGGCGACGCGCATGAAGCCGCGCGCGCCTGAACCGGGACGTTATGCCTCAGCTTGCTCGAGCGACGTTGACATACCATTAATGGTATAGGCACAATATGGCATGTGGCGCATCGAGGAGCACCGCCGGGTACACAGGCAACTTTCGGGCAAAGTGCCTCAGGAGGTTCTGCAGCGCTACGAGAAGTGGAAAGATATTGCGATGCTCTCAGGTCCGCCCGGATTGCGAGCGATCAAGGGATTTCACGATGAAGCCCTCTCCGGAGAATGGAAGGGTCACCGTTCTTCCCGGTTGGGGCTCCAGTGGTGGGTGATTTATCGGGTTTGCGCAAACGTTTTATTGATCCAGGTAATTCAAGTCACTCCTCACGACTATCGAAGGCCATGATATGAAAGAGTTTCGTCCAGCCAAAAAACGAATCGAAGTTTCGGTGAGTGAATCTGTCCGGATTCTTCGCGAGCTCCAAGAGTTGAGCCAGAGCCAGCTTTCCGAACTCACTGGAATTCCCCAGACCACCATTTCCGCCATCGAGAATGGCCGGGTCAACCTCGGCGTAGAACGGGCAAAGGTTCTTGCGCGAGCGCTCAAGTGCCATCCGGCGGTGCTCGTATTCCCCGGCTGGGACGCGCTGGATTCGGCGGCATAACCCGGCGCTCAACTCGGACGCCATTCGGCGCCGTTTAGCTCTGCGTTGAGGTTGTAGAAAAACCGCTTTTGACGCGCACGGTTCTCCGCTGAGAGAAGCGATTTGCCGGAGACATTGTTTTTCTTTCGCTACGACCCGCTCACGTGTCGTTGTGATTCAGACGCGCCCGCCCTTTTACTTTGGCGCACTGCGCATAGCCGTGATGCGCGAGCTTCTCGATGTTGTGCACCAGGCAGAAGAGCTTCCACTGCGTGTCCACTTTCTGTCGACCTCGTAGCGTGAATCGGTTGAGCGGTTTGTTGTACCGGATGTTGGCGAACACCGGCTCAACGGTGGCGAAGCGCTGGCCGTAGAGTCTTCGTCCTTCCTCGCTATCGAGCTTGCGCTTCATCCGCTCGCTATGGATTTTGGGACTGTTGGTCTTGCCGGTGAAGAACACCACCTGGCGCGCCGGGGTACGCTGCGGGTGGCGCAGGCATTGGTCCCGTAGCGGGCATGGCCCGCACACGCGCTTGGCGCCGGTGAACTTCACGACTTCTCGTCCCTGAATTATTACCTGGCTGCCGTTCTGGTAGAGAAACTCCCCGGCCGGGCAGATGCACACCTTGTGCTCCTCGTCGTAGTGGAAGTCCTTCGGCCCGAACAGGCGCGTCTTCTTGGCCCCCGGGGTCTTGTCGTAGAGCGGATCGGGTTGGGTCTTGTGTTTGGCTTGTTCGGCGAAGCGCGCATCGCGCTTGCGCATGGTCTTGTCGGCAATGAGCGCTTCGACGTTCAACTTCGCCAGTTGCTCCAGGTTATCCTCGCTGTGGTAACCGGCGTCCGCGGTCACGATCGCGGTGTCCTCGATCAGATCGCGCATCGCCTCGACCACGGGCAAGAGCACGGCCTGCTCCGAGCCCGTCCCATGGGCCTGGGCTTCGACGATGATCTGGCACCTTGCATCGACTGCCGCCACCCCGGTGTAGCCCTGGATGACGCCTTTGTCGGTGGCCATCTTGGCCGATTCATTGTCGGTGCGGTTGCTCTTGCGAATCGAGTCCTGCGCCCCGCGCCGGTCTTCGGGATGGGCCTTGAGCCACTGGCGTAGCTTCGCCGCATCGCGGGAGAGCGCTTTCATTCTCTCCTGCTCCTTTGCTTTCAAATCCGGCTCGATGGCGCGGGCATCGTGCTCTCGATGGCGCACGAGCATCTTGCGCACCTGCGCTTCGATCTTGGCGGCTTCGCGTTTGAACTCTTCGCGCGCGTGCCGCTCTTTGCCTTGCTGGCGTTGGAAGGCAGCTTCACCCCGTCGATGGCGAACATCTCGCGGCCGATGAGTCCCTGGGCATCGCACAGGATCAGTACTTGGGTGAAGACGTGGGCAATCTCATCCTGGAGTTCCCGGATGACGGTCGCCACGGTGGTGAAGTGCGGGGCCTGATCCCCGCACAGGGCGATGAAGGTGACGTGCTCGCGACAGGCGCGCTCAATCGAGCGGCTGCTGACAATGCCCCGGGAGTAGGCAAACAGGATCAGCTTGAGCAGGGTGGCCGGCGGGTAAGCCGGTGCGCCAGTGGCGTCATTGCAGAAGCGCGCGTCCAAACCGGTCAAATCGAGTTCGTGATCGAGCAGGTGATTCAATGCATGCTCGAAGGTGCCGGGCAGCAGTTGTTCGGAAAGAACGACAGGAAGAAACTTCGGGCTGGTGTCGATTCGCTTGTAGCGGACCATCTGCTCATCGGCTCCTGTGCAATCTGAATGTCAAAATCTTGCACCGCTTTCATGACAGGAGCAAAATCTTGCGATGGTTTTTCTACACCTTCGTTAGTCCCTGACATGGAGGAAGAGAACATGAAGCTGATTCATAGACGGCAAGTCCAAGTGCTTGCGACCTTGCAGATTTTCGGAGTCTTGGCTTTCACGTCATTCGTTACGCTTTCTCGGGCGGAGGAGGCGTCTGTTGAGGCACTAAAGGCGGGCATCGAAGGTGTGTACGTTCTTCAGGAGTGGCATCGCAATGGGGAGATCTTTCGCCCTCCCTTAGTCGATGGCCGTGCCGTGCTGCTCAATAACCGCCTTATGTTTATTGTTCGCGACCGGGCGCAAGAACCTGACAAAACGACCATCGCCGGCTACGCCACGTATATATTGGAACCAGGAAAGTTCTCGTATAGCTATGAGGCGTTGACCGTGGTTACGCAAACAGCAGGCGGAACATCTGTCTCAGAAAAGCTGCCTTGGGAAGGACTGCGCACGTTCGCAGCGAGCATCGACAACAATGAGATCCATTTTCGCGCGACGAATGGTCCGCAAGAGTTCCGGTTCAATGCAGACGGGTCGTCATACTCGGACGGGAAGCTAATGAGGGTATACCGGCGAGTAACTGAAAAGTGATGCCGTCGCCGTTGCAACCACGGCCAATACGTCGCGGCAGGGGACGCGCGAATAAGCCGCGCGCCCCTAAGCTTTGGCGTTCGGCGTCACGGTCACAACTGGCGTGCTTCGGCTTGAGTAGGGTCGAGGAGGTGAACGAATGACTCGGTGGGTCCCACGGCGCACGTTCCTGTATGCGCTTCCCTTGGTCGCCGTTATCCTGGCTGGATTCTGCCTCTCCCACGTCGCCAAGGCAGAGCAGTCGACGGCGCCACGCCGTATTGGGGTTCTCGTGGTGAGCTTCTCGCCCGAGAGTAAGGAAGCGCAGGCGTTCCGCCAGGGACTCCGCGATGCGGGCTACACTGAGGGACGCGACCTTGTACTCGAGTGGCGATTCTCGGCGGGCAACTACGACCTAGTCCCGAGACAGGCCGCCGAATTGGTCCAGAGCAACGTCGACCTGATTGTCGCCGACACTACAGTTGCGGCCCAAGCTGCCAAACGCGCGACATCCACCATTCCGATCGTCATGGCCTTCGTCGCCGACCCCATCTCTGCTGGCTTGGTCGGGAGCCTCGCCCATCCTGGAGGCAACATCACCGGGCTTTCGATGATGATCCCGGATGTCAGCGCGAAACGTCTGCAGCTGCTCAAAGAGATAGTCCCCCGCCTCGCCCGAGTTTCAGTCCTCTGGAATCCGAACTCGCCGTTTCACGCGAAGGTCATCGAGGAACTGAAGGTTGCGTCGCCCACACTAGCGATTGACCTAAACTTCATCAGCGTGCAAAAGCCAGAAGACATCGAACCGGGCTTTCAGACTGCTATTCGGGCCCATGCCGACGCGCTGTACATAATAGAAGAGCCGGTGATCTACACGAACCGCAAGACGCTTCTCGACCTCCTGGCGAAGGCGCGGCTTCCAGCGATCTTTCCAGTCCGACAATTCGTCGTCGATGGCGGACTAGTTTGCTACGGAACAAACTTCGAGGACCTGTTTCGCCGATCGGCTGGTTATGTCGACAAGATTCTGAAGGGAGGGAAACCCGGAACTCTCCCGGTCGAGCAGCCCGTGAAGTTCGACCTGGTTGTGAACCTCAAGACCGCCAAGGCCTTGGGGCTGACGATACCTCAGACCGTCATGGTCCAGGCGACCGAAGTGATCCGATGAACTGTCGAGCGCTTGATTTACGGCGTGCTGCTGGGGCGCACGAGTGAGTATGAACCGTGTGATGCCCAACCAGCCCATGCAGCGGAGCCGCTAAAGCGGCCCGCTGATGAGCCTCGCGTTGGGCGGCGGGGAACGAGCGATGCGCGGTCGGCGAGTGCGTGGGTGTGAGCAGGAAGTGATCAGATGAGCAGACGAGAGCTGTTGATTGCGCTTGGTTTAGCCATGGTCGGCGGGCCCTACGCTGCGTTTGCGCAGGCGCCGTCGCGACTACCCACAGTAGGGATGCTGTGGAGCCATGTCCCCGCGACGGACCCAAATGCGGATCTCTACCGAGAGGGGTTCCGCGAGTTGGGATACGAAGAGGGACGCAATTACACCCTCAGAGTCGTGAGCGCGGAAGGCCGCCTGGATCAACTTCCCGCGTTGGCAAACAACCTCATCCGGCAGGGTGCCGACGTCATCATCACTACAAACGACGTAACCACACGCGCGGCCCAAAGGGCGACGAACAAGATCCCGATTGTCATGGTCGGCTTGGGCTCTGATCCAGTGACGGCGGGCTTCGTCGAGAGCCTGCGTCGTCCTGGCGGAAATATTACCGGCACTTACTCGCTGATCTCGGGCCTGGAAAGCAAGCGACTCGAGATGCTCCACGAAGCCATCCCACAAGTTTCGAGAGTGGCTATCCTCAGGCACTCGCCTTTCGGGGAGAGCGACCTTGCGGACCTCCGGCGCGCCGGCGACGCCCTGAAGCTGAAGCTGGAGATAATCGAGATCGGGAGCGCGGACGAACTCAAGAGCGCGTTCCAGGTCGTGAAGCGGAAGAAGGCTGGCGCTATGCTCCTGATGTGGTCGCCTGTCTTTTATCTGAATCGCGACCAAATCGCAGCACTCGCATTCGAGTACAAGCTGCCGATCGTCTCGTCACTCCAGTCGGAGATCGGTGCGTTCATGTCGTATGGCGTCGACCTGAAAGAGCACGCGAGTCGCGCCTGCAACTATGCCGATCGCCTACTGAAGGGCGCCAAGCCCGGTGAGTTGCCGGTGGAAATAGTTTCCAGGGTCAAACTGACAGTCAATCTCCGAACGGCCAGGACAATGGGCATTACCATTCCTTACTCGATCCTTGTGCGCGCGGATGAAGTGGTGCGCTGACAATTGTTGCATCCCCCCCCAACATCTGCATCGACCGAAGGAAATGGGATCAGGCTTGGCATCTTGCATAAGT
>JANMYN010000285.1:0-15142 GCA_031382195.1 Betaproteobacteria bacterium | reverse complement strand
GTTGTAATCGACAAGGCAGGGTTATCCCTGCCTTGTTTTTTTGTGGATACTCTCAGCATTTCTGGAAGGTTTGACGCTCCCCGGGAAAATCCTTATTCTTGCCGGCGATTTTAGGATCGGCAACGTCCGATCCATCAACTTTTCCCTGACCCAGATAAACGGACCCCTCCCATGAAAGCTGTCCTAGCGTTCATCCTGCCAGCTTTGTTCACAATAATTTCCTTTTCCGCGTCCGCCGGCGTGGCGCCCACCGCTTCGAATTCGGCATTGGCCCAGTCCGGCGCAAATATCGCCGCTCCCGCCAAGCCATCTGCGGAAGACCGCGAGGTCAAAAACGACCAACACGAACATACCTCGAAGGATTCCGTCAAATAGGCATGTATCCAACCCGGGAAAGGCAGGGTCGGATCCCTGCCTTTTTTATTTAATGAACGGCCAATCAAGAGAGCGTGGGCAATGGCCGAGTGGACCGATCTCGTCAAGCTGACCGTCGCATTGCTGGCGATAGTCGATCCTTTTGCCAGCATTCCGGTGTTCCTCGGCACGACGGTGGGCTACACCCGGCTCGAACGGCGGCGCGTGACGCAGGTCGTCGCGATTACAGTTTTCTGTGTGCTCGCGGTCGCTGCGCTGATCGGCACACAGGTACTCCGTTTTTTCGGGATCAGCATTCCGTCATTCCTTATTGCAGGTGGAATCTTGCTTCTGCTGATGGCAATATCGATGCTGCAGGCCCGGGAAAGCGGCATCCGCCAGACCCCCGGTGAGGCTGCGGAAGCCGCCGAACGGGATGCCGTTGCGGTGGTTCCTCTCGGCATCCCGCTCCTTGCAGGACCCGGTGCGATCAGCACCATGATCATTGCCACACACCAATCGCCGGGCATCGGTCACCACCTGCTCCTGCTGATTCCCGCAGGACTCATCGCGATTACCGTGTGGGAGACATTTGCGGCGGCCACTCGCATTTCCGAGCGGCTGGGCAAGACCGGTATGAATATCATCACCCGCGTCATGGGCCTGATCATCGCAGCCATCGGGGTCGAGTATATTTATCGTGGTTTGATCGAATTGTTCCCGAGGTTGGTGTGAAAGCCGACATTATCTGGAAACCCCATGTAACCGTTGCGGCGGTGGTGGAACGTGACGGGCGGTTTCTCATCGTTGAGGAACATACCGAACGCGGCTTGTTGCTCAACCAACCGGCCGGGCATCTCGAAGCCAACGAGTCGATTATCGCGGCCGTTGTCAGGGAAACACTCGAGGAGACCGCCTGGGAATATGTTCCGGAGCACCTGATTGGCGTGTATCGCTGGCAGGCATCAGGCACCGAGGTCAGTTATCTTCGCTTCGCTTTTTGCGGCCGCCTGCTACGACATCACGCCGATCGGACGCTGGACACCGGCATTGTGCGCACTCTATGGCTCAGCCCGGACGAAATTCTCGCCAGCCGCGACCGCCATCGCAGCCCGCTGGTGGTCCGCTGCATGGAAGACTACCTGTCGGGAGCGCGCGCGCCGCTCAATCTGCTGGTGGACTACAACTGATCCGGTATCGAACCGTGGGCACAAAACAACGCATTGTCGTGGGCATGTCGGGCGGGGTGGATTCCTCGGTTGCGGCCTGGCTACTCAAGGATCAGGGATTTGACGTCATCGGCCTGTTCATGAAGAACTGGGAAGACGATGATGACGAAGAGTACTGCACTTCCCGGCAGGATCTGATTGATGCAGTTTCGGTCGCAGACCTGATCGGGATCGACATCGAGGCGGTGAATTTCTCCGCCGAGTACAAGGAGCGCGTGTTCAACAGCTTCCTGGCCGAATACAAAGCGGGGCGAACGCCAAACCCCGACGTGCTGTGCAATGCCGAAATCAAATTCAAGGCTTTTCTCGATCATGCGTTGCTGCTGGGCGCAGACCGAATCGCAACCGGACACTATGCGCAGGTGCGCGAAGTGGACGGCCTGTTGCAGCTGCTCAAAGCGGAAGACGGCACCAAAGACCAGAGTTATTTTCTCTACCGGCTTAACCAGGTGCAGCTTGGGAGTACGCTTTTCCCGTTGGGTGGGATGTACAAGCGCGATGTGCGCGAGCTCGCTGCCAGACTCAACTTGCCGAACCACGACAAGAAAGACTCGACCGGTATCTGCTTCATAGGCGAACGGCCGTTCCGCGAGTTCCTGAATCGTTATCTGCCCACCCAACCCGGAGACATTATCACGCCTGACGGAACCGTTGTCGGCCGGCACATGGGTCTGATGTATTACACGCTCGGCCAGCGCCAGGGACTCGGCATCGGGGGGCGCAAGGAAGGCGACGGCGATCCGTGGTACGTGTGCGGCAAGGATATGGAATCGAATCGGCTTTCCGTCGTGCAAGGTCACGATCATCCCGCTTTGCTGTCGGACGCGCTCACGGCCAATGACCTTACCTGGATCAGCGGTGCAAAGCCCCACTGCAACTGGGTATACGGCGCGAAAACACGCTATCGACAGAAGGACGCGCCTTGCGAGATCGAGAGGGTGGATGCGGATTCGTGCGAAATCAAATTCGCGGAGCCGCAATGGGCGGTAACACCCGGTCAGTCGGTTGTCGTCTACGAATCGAAGGTCTGCTTGGGCGGCGGCATCATCGACGGTGCCGAGCCGTCAGGGCACTAGAGACATAGTACGGTCGCTCGGAACGGCGGCGCTTGAATAATTTTCCCGCCTGACGCACGTGTGCCCTCAAGGCCAACGCCGCAGGCGCACCGCTCGTGATAAAATTATTCATATCGATTAGCCACTTGGATGATGCCTCTTTCGCCCCTCACCGCTCTGTCCCCGCTCGATGGCCGTTATCGGGATAAAGTTTCCAGACTCGCGGATTACTTCAGCGAATTCGGCCTGATCCGCTACCGCATTCTGGTCGAGATTGAATGGCTCAAGGCGCTTTGCACCGAGAAAGCTCTGCACCATATTCCCGCCATTTCGCCCGCCACGATGCGGCAGCTCGATGCCGTGGTCCGCGACTTCTCGGTCAGCGACGCTGGGGCGGTAAAACAGATCGAAGCGCGCACGAATCACGACGTGAAAGCGATCGAGTACTGGCTCAGGGAAAAACTCTCCGGGAATGCGGAAATTCCCGCGATCACGCGCTTCGTTCATTTCGCCTGTACCTCCGAGGACATCAACAATCTTTGCCACGCGCTGATGCTGAGGGATGCCCGCGCGCAGGTGATGCTGCCTGCAATCGATGCGCTAATAGAAAAACTGACGGCGCTCGCGCATGCGACCGCGTCCCTGCCAATGTTGTCGCGCACCCATGGGCAACCGGCAACGCCAAGTACGTTGGGCAAGGAAATGGCGAACATCGTGCATCGCCTGCGACGGCAGCGCAGCCGCGTCGCGAGCGTGCCACTGACAGGCAAGATCAACGGCGCGGTCGGCAACTACAACGCCCACCTGGCGGCGTTTCCGGACTTCGATTGGGAGAAATTTTGCCGCGAATTCGTCGAAAAGTTCGGATTCGAATTTAACGCCTACACCACGCAGATCGAACCGCATGACAGCATCGCTGAGTTGTTCGACGCCTACGCCCGGTTCAACACCGTGCTGCTCGACCTCGATCGCGACATCTGGGCTTACATCTCGATCGGCTATTTCAGGCAGCAGGTAAATGAAGGCGAGGTCGGTTCCTCGACGATGCCGCACAAAGTCAATCCGATCGATTTCGAGAATTCCGAAGGCAATCTCGGCCTCGCCAATGCGCTGTTATCGCACCTGTCGTCCAAATTGCCGATCTCGCGCTGGCAGCGCGACCTGACGGACTCGACGGTACTGCGCAACATGGGTGTAGCACTGGGTTACAGCCTGCTCGCCTACGACGCCTGCCTGCGCGGCCTGAACAAACTGGAGCCCGATCCAAAGCGCCTGGCGGATGATCTGAACGCCAACTGGGAGATCCTCGCCGAACCGATTCAGACAGTTATGAAGCGCTATGGCATCGAGGATGCGTACGAGCAGTTGAAAGCCTTGACCCGTGGCAAGGCCGGCATCAACCGCGACTCTTTGCATGAGTTCGTCCGTGGTCTCGCCATTCCGCCCGCGGAGAAGGAACGCCTGCTGGCTCTGACGCCGGCCGCCTACACCGGTCTCGCCGAGCAACTGGCCAAGCGCATCTGAGGCGTCAAGGCGCGCGACGCGCGCGCCAGAATTCGATGATCACTGGCGTCACCGACAGCACGATGATGCCGAGGATGACAGCGGTAAGATTGCTCCTGACCAGGGGCAGGTTGCCAAAGAAAAAGCCGGCATAGGTCAGCAGCGCCACCCACAGCACCGCTCCCGTGACGTTGAACATCAGAAATCTTCGGTAGCTCATGACGCCGATCCCCGCCACGAATGGCGCATAAGTCCGGATGATCGGGACGAAGCGCGCGATGATGATGGCCTTGCCGCCGTGACGCTCGAAAAACGCATGCGTCCGGTCCAGGTAAGCACGCTTGAAGAATCGCGAATCGTCGAACCGGAATACTCTCGGCCCCAGATAGCGGCCGATCGAGTAATTTAGAGAATCCCCGGCAATTGCCGCCGCAATCAGCAGAAATACCAGGCCATGAACGTTGAGCTCGCCCGCGGCAGCAATAGTGCCGGCCACGAACAACAGGGAATCACCGGGCAGGAACGGTGTGACCACCACACCGGTTTCCAGGAAAACTATGACAAACAGGAATGCGTAAATCCAGGAGCCGTAGGTCTGGGCCAGTTCGCGCAGATGCTCATCCAGGTGCAGGATCAGATCGAAAAGACCGGAAAACAGATCCATCGAGGACCCGCTCCTTTAAACGACCGCCTCTTCCTGCTTCTTCTCGGGCTTGATGAAATCCTCGCGAGTCACGCCCAGCCACATCACCAGCGGGCTTGCAACCAACACCGACGAATAAATTCCGAACAGGATGCCGATGGTGAGCGCCAGGGCAAAGTAGTGCAGTGTTTCGCCGCCGAAAATCAGCATGGACGTTACCATCAACTGGGTGCAGCCGTGGGTGATGATGGTGCGCGACATCGTGCGGGTGATCGCGTTGTTGATCACGTCGGGTGTGCTGGCCTTGCGCATCTTGCGGAAATTCTCACGAATCCGGTCGAATACGACTACCGATTCGTTCACCGAATAACCCAATACGGCGAGCACCGCCGCCAGCACCGGCAAGGAGAATTCCCACTGG
The DNA here is from genome assembly GCA_031382195.1 of Betaproteobacteria bacterium. Lineage (GTDB taxonomy): Bacteria > Pseudomonadota > Gammaproteobacteria > Burkholderiales > JACQAP01 > JACQAP01. The sequence continues at coordinate 9,937 of JANMYN010000285.1, read as the reverse complement.
AAGAACGCGAAGAAGCCCAGGATGATCACCACGTCATGCAGGTTGGCGACGATTGCCGACACACCGAATTTCCACTCGAAGCGCAGCGCCAGGTAGACCACGATGCCGATGGACACCAGCAGCAGCGCCAACGCTCCGTTCTCAACCAGTTCCTTGCCGACTTGCGAACCAACAAAATCGACCCGGCGAAGCTCGACCGACGCATCGTCCTGGCGTAAAGCCTTGATCACCGTTTCCGACAACTGGGCACCGGTTACGCCCTGCTTGGCCGGAAGTCGAATGAGCGTTGTCTGTGAACTGCCAAAGCTCTGCACCGTCGCGTCGGCGAGGCTCACCCGATTCAGCGTTTCGCGAACTTTGTCGACGTCCACGGCGTGTCCGTAATTGATCTCCATCACCGTGCCGCCAGTGAATTCGACGCCAAGATGCAATCCCTTCGTAGCAAGAAAGACCACCGCCAGGATGAAGGTGATCAACGAAATAATGTTGAACACCAGCGCATGGCGCATGAACGGGATGTCATTACGGATGCGGAAAAATTCCATCTGTCAGTCCTCTGCGTAAATCCGGCGGGTCACGATCAGGCGGCCGATTGCCGCTTGTACCAATCTGTATTGCCGATCGGCAATTTTTCCAGCTTGCGCCGCGCGCCGAAAATCAGATTAACCATGCCACGGGAGACCACCACGGCACTGAACATCGATGTCAGGATGCCCAGGCAAAACACGACCGCGAAACCGCGCACCGGGCCGCTGCCGAACATAAACAGAGCGATTCCTGCGATCAGTGTCGTAATATTCGAGTCGAGAATCGTCGTCCAGGCCCGATCGTAGCCGGCCGTGATCGCGGCTTGCGGTGTAGTGCCGTTGCGCAATTCTTCCCTGATGCGCTCATTGATCAGCACGTTGGAGTCGATCGCCATGCCGAGTGTCAGCGCGATTGCGGCAATGCCGGGCAGCGTCAGCGTGGCCTGCAGCATGGACAGCAGCGCGACCAGAAGCATCAGGTTCGCCGCCAGGGACACCACCGATACCACGCCGAAGAACATGTAATAGGCAATCATGAAGACTGCTATCAGCGCAAAGCCGATCACAGTGGAGTCGAATCCGCGCTTGATGTTGTCGGCGCCAAGACTGGGGCCAACCGTTCGCTCTTCGACGATTTCCATCGGCGCCGCCAGTGCGCCGGCGCGCAACAGCAACGCCACGTCTCGCGCCTCCGTGGTGGTCATGCGTCCGCTGATCTGCACGCGGCCGCCGGGAATCTCGGAGCGGATCACTGGCGCGGTGACGACTTCGCCTTTGCCCTTTTCCACCAGGACCATCGCCATGCGCTTGCCGATGCTTTCGCGCGTGATCTGCTGGAAAATCGTGGCACCACGCCCGTCAAGATTGATGTGGACAGCGGGTTCCCCGGTCTGGTTGTCGAATCCGGGCTGCGCATCGGAAATGCGGTCACCTGTCAGGATGACCTCGCGCTTGAGCAAATGCGGCGCCCCTTCGCGGTCGTAAAGCAATTCGTCCCCGAGGGGCAACTGACCGCCGATCGCCGCCTGCAACGAAGCCGGATCGCTATGATCTTCGTCCACCATGCGCACTTCCAGCGTCGCGGTGCGGCCGAGAATTTCCTTCGCCTTGGCCGTATCCTGCACGCCGGGAAGCTGCACCACCACGCGATCCGTGCCCGCCTGTTGGACGATCGGCTCGGCAACGCCGAGTTCATTGACCCGATTGCGCAGCGTGGTGATGTTCTGCTGGATGGCGAACTCCTGGATGCGCTTTTGTACCTCTGGCCTGAGCGCAGCAGTGATCGTGTACTCGGACCCGGTCTCGCCAGGGTTAAGCAGCAGATCGGGGTTTTGCTTGCCGATTTCCACGGCCGCCTGGTCGCGCGTTGGGTTGTCGCGAAACTTTACCGTGACGTTTTGCCCGTCACGCGAAATTCCAGAGTAGCGAATTTCCTTGGCCCGCAGGGTGGTGCGAATATCAGCGGCGTAACGGTCGGCCGCTTTCGTCAGCGCGCCTTTCATATCCACCTGCAGCAGGAAATGCACGCCACCGCGCAGATCGAGGCCGAGGTACATGGGCAGGGCATTCATCCTGGCGAGCCATCGCGGCGAGCTGGACAGCAGGTTCAGCGCCACGACATAGTTTTCGCCCACCGCGCCTTGCAGCACATCCTTCGCCTTGAGCTGTATATCGGTATTGGCGAATCGCACCTTGATGCTTGCCGCATCGAGAAACATGCCGTCGGGCTTGACGTTGGCCTGGCTCAGCGCCTGATCGACGCGCGACAACAGCGTTTCGTCGATCTTCGCTGTTGCTTTGGCCGGAGAAATCTGCACCGCCGGCACTTCGCCGAAGAAATTCGGCAAGGTGTACAACAGACCGATGGTCAGAGCGACGGCGATGAGGACGTACTTCCAGAGCGGGTAGCGATTCATGTGTGCCCTATACGGTGCGGTTTATCAGTTGCGAAGTGCACTCTGGGTGATTTGCGGCTTACCCGTCACTGTTCGCCACTAATTGACGCTCTTGATGGTTCCCTTGGGCAAAAGGGTGGTAATGGAGGGCCTTTGTACCTGGATTTCGATGTTCGGTGCAATTTCCACCGAGACAAAATTGTCGCCGACCTTGGTGACTTTGCCCAGCGTGCCCCCGGCCGTGACCACTTCGTCGCCTTTCTGCAATCCGGCCAGCATGGTGCGATGCTCCTTTGCGCGTTTCGACTGGGGCCGGATCATCAGGAAATACAGCAGCACAAACATCAGCACCAGCGGCAGCATCTGGAAAATGTCGAATCCCTGGCTGGTCGGTGCGGCCTGCGCATAAGCGTTGCTGATCAGCACGGTTACTCCTCCAATTTGTGTCGTCGCTCAGGGTCCAAAATCCCGCTCGCGCCCGGCGAACGGGCGGTTACGCTGTCTGGCCCCGAAAAAGTGGCGCATTTTAGCACGGCTACCCCTCACGGAACCTCGCCGAAGCGGCATATTCCGTAAGCGTTCCAGCGCCGATGACATGGCGCAGTTCACCCATTAGCTGCTGATAGAAATGAAGATTGTGGACAGTATTGAGATGGGCACCGAGAATTTCGTTGACTCGTTGCAGGTGATGCAGGTAGGCGCGCGAGAAATTCCGGCAGGTGTAGCAGCCACATTCCTCGTCGAGCGGCCTGATGTCGTCGCGGTAGCGGGCATTGCGCAGCCGGATCGTGCCGCCACGGGTAAAAATCCAGCCGTTTCGCGCATTGCGCGTCGGCATTACACAATCGAACATGTCGATACCACTCACCACGCCATCGATGATGTCGGCCGGCGTGCCCACGCCCATCAGATAACGCGGCGCATCGGATGGAAGTTGTGGCGCTGTGTAGCGCAGGATGCGCTGCATATCGGCCTTGGGTTCGCCCACCGATAGCCCGCCGATCGCATACCCGTCGAAGCCGATTTTCTGCAGGCCGCGCAGCGACTCTTCGCGCAGCGACTCATGCATGCCACCCTGCACAATTCCGAATAACGCATTGCTATTTCCATCGTGAGCGCGCTTGCTGCGCTCGGCCCAGTGCAGAGAGAGCCTCATGGAAGCGGCAGCTTCCCGATCCTCGGCGGGATACGGTGTGCATTCGTCGAAGATCATGACTACATCGGAATTGAGCGTGCGCTGAATGCGCATCGATTCTTCCGGGGACAGGAAGCAAACGTCACCATTGACCGGAGAGCGGAAGCGGACACCGTCCTCGCTGATCTTGCGCAACTCTCCCAGGCTAAACACCTGGAAGCCTCCCGAGTCGGTTAGGATCGGCTTGTCCCAGGCCATGAAACGATGCAATCCGCCATGAGCCGCGATGACCTCCAGGCCGGGTCGCAGCCACAGATGGAAAGTATTGCCAAGCACGATTTGCGCGCCGACTGCGTCTAGATCCGCCGGGCTCATGGCTTTGACCGAACCATAAGTTCCAACCGGCATGAACACGGGTGTTTCGACGCTGCCGTGGGCAAAGGTCAAGCGACCGCGCCGGGCCAGCCCATCCCTGGACAGGATCTCGAACCGCACGTCAGGCCTCGGCGTGCTGGGTTGCGCCAGCGCGATCGATCAGCATGGCATCACCGTAACTGAAAAAACGGTAACCCTGATTGACCGCGTGCCGATAGGCTTCCCGGACCGGCTCGATGCCCGCGAAGGCGCTGACCAGCATCAGCAGGGTAGACCGTGGCAGATGGAAATTAGTCAACAGGCGATCGACCAGCCTGAAGCCATAACCGGGGGTGATGAACAGGTTTGTCTCGCCCTCTCCCGACACCAGTTCCCCCGACTGCACGGCCGCCTCGAGCGCACGCAAGCTGGTGGTGCCGACTGCGGTGACGCGGCCTCCGCGGGTACGCGCCTCGGCTATAGCCCGTACCGTGGACTCGGGGATCGAATAGTGCTCGCTGTGCATGATGTGCTTGTCCACCTCGTCCACTCTCACCGGTTGAAATGTGCCCGCGCCGACATGCAAGGTCACGTAGGTGAGTCGCGCGCCGCAAGCGGCAATCCGATCCAGCATCGCCTGGTCGAAATGCAGACCTGCGGTCGGAGCGGCAACAGCGCCAGGATGGCGGGCATAAATGGTCTGATAGCGCGCCAGATCTTCGATTTCGGGCGGCCTTTCTATATACGGCGGCAGCGGCACTTCCCCGATCCTGTCAAGGACGGACAAAACCTCGTCGCCGAATTCAAGCAGGAAGAAATCGCCTTGCCGCTCCACCACCACGGCAATATCCGCATTGCCGAAAACAATTTGTTGTCCTGGCGATGGGGCATGACTCGCGCGCAGCATCGCAAGTGCACGGCGCGCCGCCACCACACGCTCCACGAGTGCCTCGACGCGGCCGCCAGTCTGCTTGACGCCCGACAATCGTGCTTTTATCACGCGCGTATCGTTGAACACGAACAAGTCTCCGTCACGCACAAATCGTGGCAGGTCGGCAAACCAATAGTCCCAACATGCCCCGGTACCGCCGTCGAGATGTAGCAGCCGTGCGGCCGTACGCTCTGCTGGCGGGAACTGTGCGATGAGCGCCGTGGGCAACGCATAATCGAACTCTTCTAGTCGCATCGCGCGCATTATATCGATGGATACTATCGATCCGGTTGCCCGTTGCGACCGAATTGTCGATAATTGCGCTCCCGTGCCGGGATGGCGGAACTGGTAGACGCACGGGACTCAAAATCCCGCGCCCTCAAAGGCGTGCCGGTTCGATTCCGGCTCCCGGCACCAGGAACGCGTTTGCAGTGGGCGTCGCGCCATCCAGATAATTTGAATTTCGGTGTAGGCTCGCCCGCCAACAGGCCATCCCAGAAATATAAATCCCGTGTTCGCTCCATTCCCCGGCCAACTAAGAATCGCGCCACTTGATGGCGAAATTGAACTTCTGCCGGCACCGGGCAGCTACGCACGAATTCCGCGGCTGCGGCATTCGCCTGCCGTCATATGAGTTCGAGCGAACATTCGACGTAGCACTGCGGACATCTCCGAGACTTTTCATCACGGACCGCGCAGCCTAAACTTCGCCTCTCCGGTTATTCGATGTTCGGTTCGATCTCATCTTGATTATTGGGACATGACCCTTGAAACTGCTCATAAAATCCGTGGACAACGACGGGCGACTCGCCCTGCTACCGGAGTTTCTCGAAACCAACTGGACTATCGAGATTGCGAACCACCAGGATCGGACCGAGATCGAACGCAAGCTTGCCGACGCGGACGCCATGATTTCGATGAATTGGGCGAGAAATATGCCTATCGCACCGAAGTTGAAACTGCTGCATCTGCCCGGGGCCGGTACCGACGATATAGCTTTCGAATCCGTTCCGGCGCAGGCCGCGGTGTGCAATGTTTTCGAGCATGAAATCGGCATTGCCGAATACGTCCTGTCCGCCATGCTGCAATGGGTTATCGGAATACCGCGCATGGACGCCGCGCTACGGCGCGGAGAATGGTACGGCTCTCACTTAAGCGGCCCGCTTCATGGCGAATTATTCGGACAGACGATCGGGATCGTCGGTTATGGACGCATTGGCCGCGAAGTCGCGGCGCGTGCACTCGCTTTCGGCATGAATATTCTGGCCTGCAGCCGCACGGCACGGCCTGGAGATGGCCTGGTGGAGCGGGTCGAACCAATGGATAAACTGGATGAATTGCTCGCAAGATCCGATTTCGTCCTGCTCGCGCTCCCGCTGGATTCCTCCACCGCGGGTCTGATCGACGCAAATCGGTTCGCCCGAATGAAATCGGGTGCCTTCATCATCAACGTCGCCCGCGGTGCCCTGATCGACGAGAAGGCATTGTACGACGCATGCAAGGAACAACGCATCGGCGGCGCAGCGATCGATACCTGGTATCGCTATCCGGTCCAGGGGCAAACACGCAGCGAGCCGTCCAGCCTGCCATTTCGCGACCTGGATAACGTAATCATGACGCCGCACGGTTCGGGCTGGACTGAAGGCCTGCTGCCGAGACGCTGCAGACTGATTGCGAAAAACCTTGACCATCTTGCACGCGGCGAACCTCTCGTCAATGTTGTCCGACCACCGGCAACTGCGCATTGAGTCACGCACGAGAACAATAAAATGGAAATGAATGAGATTGAACAAGCTGCCAAAACCATCTGGTCGACCTGGCATGCCAATCGACGTATCGAAGCAATACCGGCCGAATATCGACCCGCGACACGCATCGAAGGTTATCAAGTGCAGGCACAGGTTGCGCGGCTATCAGCCCAGAAAACATTAGGCTGGAAAATTGCCGCGACCAGCAAAGCAGGGCAACAGCATATTGGTGTCGACGGCCCGCTCGCCGGGCGTCTGCTGGAAAAACGCGTTTTTCCATCCGCGGCGAAGGTGCCGCTGACGAACAACATCATGATGGTCGCCGAAGCGGAGTTTGCGTTTCGCATGGCGCGCGATCTTCCGCCGCGCAAAATCCCCTACTCCCTCGACGAAGTCATTGCCGCCGTGGATGTCATGCATCCGGCGATTGAGGTTCCGGATTCGCGTTATCGCGATTTCGTCACTGCCGGTGCGGCGCAACTCATAGCGGACAATGCATGTGCCAGCTATTTTGTTCTCGGGCCGGCAGCACTTTCCGACTGGCGTGGGTACAACCTGGCGCAACATCCGGTAACGGTCCACGTGAATGGACAACTCGCCCGCGAAGGAAAGGGCGAAAACGTGCTCGGGGACCCCCGCATTGCCCTCACCTGGATCGCGAACGAACTGTCGTTAATGGGCGACACTTTGCGCAGCGGCGAAATCATCACCACGGGCACATGCATTGCCCCGGCACCGATCGCTGTAGGGGACCATGTCATCGCCGATTTTGGCGTATTCGGACAGGTGGAAGCGCGATTGGTATCGTAAGCTGACCTGGATTCGAAAGCCACGATGCGTATTGGGCTGTTTTATGGCCAGACTACAGGTTACGTGCGATAGTAAGACCCGCGGTGCATGGGCGCACAACATGGCCGACGAGCGCAGGACGATCCCAGCATGGCTTTGAACATCGTGTAAATTTTTGGGATGCCAGGCATCGGTATCGCAACGATGACCGTCAAGAAATGAGCCTTTAAATGCAGCTTTACTATCCGCGCTCCTTTCTCAAGCTGATACTCGCCGGTTTTTCGCTGGCCGTATTGCCGCTGATCTTCGCGCTCATCAACAACGCCTATTCGATACATCAACTGGCCACACACAGCCAGCGCGCGGTGTATCAGGCAGTGCAGACTACCCAAAACACGCGGTTTCTGATCGAGCAGATTACCAGCATGGAGCGCAGCATTAGGCAGTTCGCCATCATCGGCGATCCATCGCTGTTGCAAGGCTACGCGCTCGCTCACAAGCGTTTTATGGATACGGCACAAAAAATGTCGGCGCTTCCCTTGGATGCCAAGCAAAGGCTGCAAATGCAGGCGTTGCAGAATCGAGAATCGGCCCTGTTCGAGCGCATCGGCAGATCGGGAGGAAAACCCGACGTCATCAATCTCGCTGCCGCGGAACTGGCGGGCCTATCGGAAGCGGCGCGCGGACTCGATGAACAGGGCAATTCGCTGGTAGATCGCGAGGTCGATACCATGCAGAAAATGGCTGGAGAAGTCCAGCGGTTCATCTTCTGGCAATTGCTAGCGCTGGTACCGATTGCGTTACTGCTTGTAATCGGCGCAACGATGCTTATATCCAAACCGATCGCGCAACTTGAGTCGGCGATACAGAGGCTCGGCGAAGGCCGCTTCGACGCTAGGGTATCCGTCAGCGGCCCGGCTGACTTGGAGTCGCTTGGACAACAGCTCGATTGGCTGCGCCTGCGGCTGCTCGACCTGGAGGAGCAAAAATCAAGATTCTTGCGTCATGTCTCGCATGAACTCAAGACGCCGTTAACAGCATTGCGCGAAGGTGTGGAATTGCTTTCCGATGAAGTAACCGGAAAGATGACCGCAGGCCAGTTTGAAATAGCCCGCATCCTCAGACAGAATACGCTTAGACTGCAGAAACTGATCGAGGATCTGCTCAGCTACCATAGCGCACAATTCCACACCTCGGCGCTGACATTTTCCCAGCTCAATCTGAAAGGACTGACGGCGCGGGTCGCCCAACAGCATTCTCTCGCGATGCGCGCCAAGAATCTCAGTCTGAACTTGGCCGCATCCGAATTCAACATAGAGGCCGATGAGAACAAGATAGATGCGATATTGGACAATCTGCTTTCGAATGCGATCAAATTTTCTCCGGCCGGCGGCACAATTCGCGTGCAACTGCGCCGGCGCGGAGCGGACGTCGTGATCGACGTCATGGATGATGGGCCTGGAATCCTTCCGGAAGACCGGGATCGAGTATTCGAGCCCTTCTATCAGGGCGGTTCGGAATACACCGGACCGGTCAAGGGTACGGGGCTGGGACTTGCCATCGTTCAGGAGTACGTCAACGCGCATCGGGGCAGCGTAGAGATCATAGTCGACGGCAATCCAGGCGCGCACCTGCGTATCATATTGCCGACGCGGCAAGCTGAGATAGCCGCATGAAATTGAGGCAGGCGTGGGGATTAATGGTGATTGCTATAGCTGGCGCCGCCTGCGCGCCGACGCACAGACAGACCACGGGACACGACGCCTTCTGGTGCCCGACAGTCGTCGAGCCCACGCAAAGCGATACCGATCGCGTACTAAGATTTTACGATCGAATGCTGACACTGAAAGGCAATGAACTTGCTGGCGAATTAGAAGTGACACGACAATCATTCGAAAAGGACAAGTCGGAACTTAATCGCATGCAACTTGCTCTCCTGCTTTCATTGCCGGGCGCGAGTTTTCGCGACGATAACACCGCTATTGCGCTGCTGCATCCGTTCACCAAGGAAAAGGATCGAGAGGGCGCGGAATTACGTCCACTGGCGATTTGGCTGTATTCCGAACTGATCGAGTTACGGCGTAGCGAGGAGACTTTGCAGCAGCAGAGCGCAAAGCTCAAAGAGGAGCAGCGGCGCTCCGACGCGTTGCAGCAAAAAATAGAGGCAATACTCGATATGGAAATGAAGATGATCGAACGAGAGCAGAACCTTCCGAAAAAGAAATGACCATGTCCAAGGCCCGCATCCTCATCGTCGATGACGATCCCGACCTTCTGCGTCTGCTGACTTTCCGACTGGAAGGTGCCGACTACGCCGTAGATTGTGCCGACAGCGCGGAACGCGCTCTCGCACGCTTGTCTGTTGCGATTCCGCAGCTTGTAATTACCGACCTGCGCATGCGGGGCATGGACGGCATGGCGCTGTTTGAGAACATTCACAAAAGCAATTCAGCGCTGCCGGTCATCATCCTCACCGCTCACGGCACGATTCCGGACGCGGTGGCCGCAACTCAGCGCGGCGTGTTCGGCTATCTAACCAAACCGTTCGACAGCAAGGA
>JANMYN010000283.1:0-3007 GCA_031382195.1 Betaproteobacteria bacterium | reverse complement strand
GCGGTATAGCGTTTAACCAGTTCCGCGACCGGTTCGTTGAATCTGCCGGACCATGTCTTGCCGTCATCGTCTGACGGCGGCTTCTGTTGTTGCATTGGCGCTTTGCCCCGTTCACAATGGAATGCGTTAAACAATTGTTTTGGCGTGCGTTTCGGCACGTCTTTACAGATGGCAAGTATAAATCAAAACCCTGCTGCGGCCCTGCTGCCGAATTTCCGCAATCTTGGTGTGATGCTGCGGATGCTGGTTATCGTTACGGCGCTCACGGTTGTTGCGGCGATGCTGAAATCGTCGAACTGGAGCAGCCTCGTGCAACAGTGGGTGGATATCGCGGCAGTGGTGCAGCCGATTGCGATCCTTTCGTTATTGCTGCTGGGCGCAGCGAATTCGTGGCTCCACAAGATCGAATATCGTTTTGCAGTTTTGCTGATCGTGCTTGCCGAGGTTGCAATTACGCTCCTCGTTATGCGCTTCGCGGCGTTGACCCTGGAGACGGTAATGACGGACGCCGGACGCGAAATTTTCTTTGCCGTCGCGACCACGCTCACGTTGATCGGATATTTCAACCTGCGCAATCGCGCCCTGTCGCCGGCGCTCAGCGAGGCCAGGCTGCAGGCGCTGCAGGCACGCATCCGGCCGCATTTTCTGTTCAACAGCATCAACGCGGTGCTCTCGCTGATACGGGCGGAGCCGCGGCGTGCGGAGACCGCGCTCGAGGACATGGCCGATCTGTTCCGTGTGCTGATGGCCGACAATCGCGACCTTGCGCCGCTTGAAAACGAGGTCGAACTCTGCCGCCAGTATCTCGCTCTCGAGCAACTGCGTCTGGGCGAGCGGCTGCAGATCGAATGGCACGTGGACAACATGCCAAAAGATGCGCTCATGCCGCCGCTGGTGTTGCAGCCGCTCCTCGAAAACGCGGTCTATCACGGCATCGAGCCGTCGATCGAGCCCGGCGTGGTCAGCGTCAATATCTACCACGTCCGCGATCAGGTGCACATGGTCCTGCGCAACCCGTATCGCAAAGACGGCGATCACCATGTCGGCAACAAAATGGCTCTGGGCAATATCCGGGAGCGTCTGGCGCTGCATTTTGACGCGGAAGCGAGCCTTCAGGCCCGTGTCGGCGACCGCGAGTACGAAGTTCACATCACGATCCCCTATGTGAAAGCGGACGAATGACCAAACACCCTCAGGCATTGAAAGTCGTCATTGTCGATGACGAAACGCCCGCTCGCAGTCGCGTCCGCGATCTGCTGGAAGACTGCGCCGGCAGCTTTCCGATCGAGCTTGTCGGCGAGGCAGCAAGCGGACGCGAGTTGCTCGCGTTGCTCGGCAAAACGCCGGTGGACGTGGTGCTGCTCGATATCCGCATGCCGGAGATGGACGGACTCGAAGCGGCTCAGCACCTGCTGAAGCTCGAGGATCCGCCTTCAGTGATTTTCACGACGGCGTTTAACGATCACGCGCTAAAGGCATTCGAGCTGCATGCGGTGGACTATCTCGTCAAACCGATCCGGCTGCGGCGCTTGCACGACGCCCTGACAAGAGCGCGGGCGATCACGCCGCTGCGTCTCGATGTTCTGCAGAGAATCGCGCCCGAACCGCGCAAACATCTTTCGGTCCAGGAGCGCGGTAAGGTCATGCTCATCGCGGTGTCCGATATCCGCTATCTCCGGGCCGAACTCAAGTACGTGACGGTACGCACGGCTGCTCGCGAGCATCTGGTGGAAGAGTCGCTCTCCCGACTGGAGCAGGAGTTCACCGATCAATTCGTGCGCATCCATCGCAGCTGCTTGGTGGCAAGAGCGCATATCGTCGGCTTCGAGAAAGAATCCGTGGAGGCCGGCGAATCGCATTGGACCGTGATTCTGAACGGTCTGAATGAGAAATTGCCGGTCAGCCGGCGCCAACAGCACATCGTGAAGGAATTCGGTCGAAGTCTGCTGTGACCGGGCGTCGCCTGGTGGCGTGCCCGGCGCGGGCGCCCGATCTCAATCGATTTCGCGCCCTCTCGCGCGGTGAAGCGGGTGCCGAATTAGCTTATCATTCGGCAAACCCCGTTTTGTAGCGAAAAAAAGGAAAAATCATGGCCGCTGATCTGGGCATCAATGAGAAGGATCGCCTCAAGATCGTGGAGGGCCTGTCAAGGCTGCTTGCCGACAGCTATACGCTTTATCTGAAAACGCATAATTTCCACTGGAACGTGACCGGTCCGATGTTCCAGACCCTGCACCTTATGTTCCAGACGCAGTACACCGAACTGTGGAACAGTATCGACCTGATCGCGGAGCGCATCCGCTCTCTGGATGCGCCTGCGCCGGGCACTTACGCGCAGTTTTCGAGGCTCGCATCCATCCAGGAAACTTTGGGTGTGCCGAAGGCGCCGGATATGATCAAGATTCTGCTGGAGGGACACGAGGCTGTAACCCGTACGGCACGTAAGGCTTTTCCCGCGGCGGAAAAGGCTGGCGATCAACCGACCATGGACTTGCTGACCCAGCGTATGGAAGTTCATGAAAAGACGGCTTGGATGCTCAGAAGTCTCCTGGAGAAGTAATTGGACTGGACTGCATTCAAGCGGTCTTTCAGTGGAGACTTACCTGCTTGGCAGGTTAGTCGAAACTAAAGGACGGCTTGGATGCTGCGAAGTCTGCTGGAGAAATCGTCCGATACACGCACGCGCAAGCATATTCGAGTCTTACCGATCCTCGGCTCGTCGCCGCAACGCGCGGCAGCCAGAAATCATTCTTTGTTCCAGTAAAAAGTCCGCCGTTTATCTATCTCTGTGAATCATCCTTCCAAAATCATCATTGCCACCCGCGAGAGCGCGTTGGCAATGTGGCAGGCACGTCACATCGAGGCGAGGTTACGCAGCATGTACCCGACGATCGAGACGCATCTGCTGGCAATGACCACGGAGGGAGACCGCGTGCTCGGCACGGCGCTCGCCAAGATTGGCGGCAAGGGGCTGTTCGTCAAGGAACTCGAACTAGCCCTCGAATCA
>JANMYN010000266.1:0-3916 GCA_031382195.1 Betaproteobacteria bacterium | reverse complement strand
GCTCAACCCCGTCGATTACTCGACCATCCTCATTCCGTTCAACCTCGGCTCCGCGATTGCCGACAAAGGCTCGGAGCAGAATCTGAAGCTCGAGCCGGGCGACATCGTCACCATCTTCTCCAAGGATGACATTCAAGGTCCGCAGTCCAAGCAGAGCAAGTACGTGCGCCTCGAAGGCGAACTCCAGACGGCGGGCGTGTATCAGATCGAACCGGGGGAAACCCTGCGCCAGTTGCTTGCTCGCATCGGCGGGATAGCGGCCAATGCCTATATCTACGGCGCGGAATTCACGCGCGAGTCCACGCGCATCCAGCAGCAGGAACGGCTCAACGATTCGCTGGGCCGCCTCGAAGTCGAGATGCAGCGCTCGGGTGTGAGGCGGGCGCAAAGCGTCGTCGCCACCGAGCAGGCGCAATCGCTGGAAGCCGAAGCCCAGGCGCAACGCGCGCTGCTCGCGAAGCTGCGCCAGATCCGCGCGACCGGGCGCATCGTGCTCGAAGTCAAACCCGACGCGAAATCGCTCAAGGATTTGCCGGACCTCGTGCTCGAAGACGGCGACCGGCTGCTCGTTCCCGCCCGGCCCTCGACTGTCAGCGTGTTCGGCTCGGTCTATAACCAGAACGCCTATATCTACAAGCAGGGCAAGCAGGTTGGCGATTACCTTGCCCAGGCGGGTGGCCCGACCAAGGACGCCGACAAGTCATCGCTCTATGTATTGAAGGCCGATGGCTCGGTGATCAGCAAGCAACAAGGTGGCTGGTTCGGGAAAGGGATCAACGGCGAACGTCTGAATCCGGGTGACGCGATCATCGTTCCGGAGGAACTGGACAAACTGAGCTGGACCAAGGAACTTAAAGACTGGTCGCAGATTTTCTACCAATTCGCGCTCGGCGTCGCCGGTTTGAAAGTGTTGAGTGATCTGTAAGGGCAGTGCGAAAATCGGTGACTGGTGATTAGTAATTGGTGATTGGTGTCCTGCTTCGCTGGATACCGGGCTTCGCCCATAATTGGTGATTGGTGTAGAAAAGCAGTGCGGAAGCGAAGTGCGGAGATTCACCAATTCCTTATTCCGCACCGAGCAATGCTTTTCTGCACCTCGCACCCCGCACTCCCCATCGCCTTCTGACTTGACTTGACACCTGAGAGGATCGTTCATACATTGCGAACATACATCGCGAGGAAATTATGAATCGCACACAAATCTATCTTAGCCCCGCGCAGCAAAAGGCACTCAAGGCCATGGCTGCAAGAACAGGCCGCACACAGAGCGAGCTGATTCGGGATGCAATCGACCGGTTCGTCAGTCAGCGCAAGGCATCCGAGCGTGCGACCGTCATCAAGCGTTCGGCCGGCCTCTGGAAGGGGCGCGAGGATCTGCCCGATCTTGCGGCTGTTCGGCGCGAGGCAGATCGCGTTTCGAGGCGAGCCTAGAGGCTGCGGCCGGGCGCGATAGTGCAGTCGCTCCTTCTTGATACCGATCTCCTGATCGATTTTCTCCGAGGGCATCGGCAGGCGGTTGCGTTTATGCAAGAGGAAACCCGATCGATGGGCGTCTCCGCGCTAACCATTGCGGAGTTGCAAGCTGGCGTACGAGATGGAGAGGAGAGAGATCAGTTGGTCGAGCTGCTTTCGATCTTCAATCAGATCCCGGTGGATCCCGAAACAGCGGCCGAAGGAGGGTTGCTTCGGCGTGACTTCGGACCCAGCCACGGTACCGGATTGATCGACGCAATTCTTGCGGCGACTGCCCTCAAATACGGACTGCGGCTTGTTACCCTGAACGACAAGCACTATCCCATGCTGCCGGACGTGGTCGTTCCCTACCGCAAGCGATGACGTTCGGTTACACCCGGACCAAGCTTCACAGGGGGCGTCCCGCTTCGGACGGTGTTAACGAGCACGGAGCACTGTCTTTTCTGCACCTCGCACCAGCTTTTTGCACTGAGCACCGTGCACTGTGCGCCGGTTTTTACCCCGTCACGTCCGTCACGCCGTCACGTTCGTCACGGCCCCTTATTCCGCACCGCGCACTGAGGACTGTTTTTGTTGACACTTGCACACAGCCTGACTAAAGTGGAAGTAGATACATAGTATCTACATCCAAGGGCGGAAAAATGGAAGGTGTTGTAAAAAAATGGGGCAATAGCGCGGCGGTGCGCATCCCGGCATCCGTTCTGGCGGCTGCGCGACTGGAGCTTGATCAATCCGTCGATGTGCGGGAAGAGCGCGGACGCATCGTGATTGAACCGAAACACAAGAAGGAATTCAAGTTGGCGGAACTGGTAAGCGGGATCACCGCCGACAACATGCATGCGGCCGTCGACACCGGCGCTCCGATTGGCCGCGAGGCCTGGTGATGGCGCGCGCTTTCGTTCCCGATGCTGGTGATATCGTGTGGCTCGAATTTTCTCCCCAGGCCGGGCACGAACAGGCGGGGCACCGGCCCGCGCTGGTCTTGAGCCCCGCCGCCTACAACGGCAAGACAGGCATGATGGTCTGTTGTCCGTTGACCACGCAACTCAAGGGCTACCCGTTCGAAGTTGTCATAGATCGAAAGCGCCCGAGCGCAGTCCTGTCGGACCAGGTAAAAAGCCTGGATTGGCGCGCTCGCAAAGCCTCGCGCAAGGGACGGGTTGCCGAAAAAGTTCTCGTCGAGACTCGCGCAAAAATCCGTGCCTTGCTCGGTGCGTAAGGGCAGAGGGGCAGTGCGGAAGAGCAGTGCTGCGTGCTGAGTGCGAAGATCGAGTGCGGAGCGCAGTCCAAAAGCAGCGCGACGCGGGCAAATGAGTGCCGTGACTTTCCCATGACCGGCGAAAGCAAAAAGGATTGGTGGTTCGCCCTCAGTCCTCCGCCCTTCGTCCTTTGTCCTCGCCCTCAGCCCTCCGGATGAGGGACGCGGCAGAGTGCCCCGTGTAATATCATCCCGAGGAGGGCAATCCATGCGACGCCACGAACGAATCGAAACAAATCCGCGGTTCATGACAGGCAACCCGGTAATCCGCGGCACCCGTATTACGGACGAGCAAGTGCTGAGAAAGCTGGGCGGCGGCATGACGCCGGAGCCAATTCTTGGGGATCATCCGCGATTGATGCTTGAGGATATTCGCGCCGCCGAGATCTTCGCTGCCGACTACCTGGCGGACGAAGAAATCGCATTTGGTTGACCGGTGGTATGGATACTCAAATCGACGCAACCATACTGCAGATCATCGAACGCCATCCACACGTACAGTTTGCTGTGCTGTTCGGTTCGCTCGCGTCGGGGCAGGCGCGCCCGGAAAGCGACCTGGACATCGCAGTAGATGCCGGCCGCCCACTTACTACGAACGAGAAAATGGCGCTTATCGGGGACCTCGCGCTGGAAATCGGTCGTCCGGTCGATCTGATCGATCTGAACAGCGTGGGCGAGCCACTGCTGGGACAAATTATCACCGGCGGACGCAGGGTCATGGGGAGCGACACGCACTACGCCGAATTGATCCGTAAGCATCTATGCGAGCAAGCCGACTTCATGCCGTACCGCTCCAGAATCCTGGCCGAACGGAGGCGGCGATGGATCGGGACGTGATCGACCAGAAACTCGAATCCCTTCGCCGTTGCATCAAGCGGGCGCGCGAGAAGTGCCCCATGGAGCTCGACGCACAACTATCGATCGATCGACTGGGCAATTGTTCACGCAATCTGTCGGCACAATCTCGGCGATTTTGACGATTTCGCCCGGGCAGTCGTGTCCCACATGGGAAAATAGTGATCGCATAGGATGTGTGAGAACGATTTGCTGAGCCTCGAGAATCATGCACCGAGCACCCCGCCTCCGGCGGCTGTTCGCACTCCGCCGCAGGCGACCCTCAGCACGCAGCACGCAGCACGCAGCACCCCGCATTGGCTTTTACCCCGTCACGCTCGTCACGCCGTC
>JANMYN010000240.1:0-6045 GCA_031382195.1 Betaproteobacteria bacterium | reverse complement strand
CGTGATTCGCTGGCTATATGGGCGGCCGCTGGAAACGCTGCTGGCGACCTGGGGCATCAGCCTGTTCCTGATTCAGCTGGTACGCCAGATCTTCGGCGCGCAAAACGCCGAAGTCGCGAATCCGTCGTGGATGTCCGGCGGCATCGAGCTGCCGAACCTCGTGTTGCCCTATAACCGCATCGTCATCATCGGGTTTTCCATGTTCGTGCTGCTCCTGATGTGGGTGATCCTCAACCGCACGCGGCTCGGTCTGTTCGTGCGCGCCGTCACGCAGAATCGAGCGATGGCGTCCTGCGTCGGGGTACCCACGGCGCGTATCGATCTGCTTGCGTTTGGCCTGGGTTCCGGAATCGCGGGTCTGGCCGGCGTCGCGCTTTCCCAGATCGGCAATGTCGGTCCCGATATGGGGCAGGGCTACATCATCGATTCCTTCATGGTCGTCGTGACCGGCGGGGTCGGCCAGCTCGCCGGCACCGTCTATGCTGCGCTCGGCCTCGGCGTGCTGTCGAAATTCCTCGAGCCGCACATTGGTGCGGTGCTGACCAAGATCCTGGTGCTGGTGTTGATCATCGCCTTCATCCAGAAGCGGCCGCAGGGATTGTTCGCATTGAAAGGGCGGGCGGTTGAAACCTGAGAATTCTCCGCTGCGTTACGCGCCGCGCAACGAACCCTTTTTCACGCGTAGCGGCTGGATCGCGCTCGCCGCGTTCGCTTTTATCGCGCTGATATTGCTGCCGTCGCTTTACGCGATCGTGCCCGAGAGCAGTCCCCTGCACATCTCGGCTTACACGGTCACGCTGGCGGGCAAGATCATGTGCTATGCCATCGTGGCCATGGCGATGAACCTGATCTGGGGCTATACCGGCATTCTTTCGCTTGGCCACGGCGTCTTCTTCGCCCTTGGCGGGTACGCCTTCGGCATGTACCTCATGCGCCAGATCGGGCGGGAAGGCCAGTACCAGTCGGATCTGCCGGACTTCATGGTGTCCCTCGACTGGAAGGAATATCCCTGGTACTGGGCCAACTCCGACAGCTTCTTGTGGTGCGCCGCGCTGGTGATTCTGGTGCCGGCGCTGCTGGCCCTGGTGTTCGGATTCTTTGCCTTCCGTTCACGCATCAAGGGGGTGTATTTTTCGATCATCACGCAGGCGATGACGTTCGCGTTCATGCTGCTGTTCTTCCGCAACAACACGGGATTCGGCGGTAACAACGGCTTTACGGATTTCAAGCGCGTCCTTGGTTATCCCATCACTGTTCCGACAACGCGCGCGGTTATCTTTGGCCTGACGGCACTGGCCTTGATAGGGACCGTCTTTCTCACCCGCTACCTGATCCGCTCCAAGGTTGGTCGAGTACTGACCGCAATTCGGGATTCGGAAAGCAGGCTCATGTTCTCCGGTTACAACCCCCTCGGTTACAAGCTGTTTGTATGGACGCTCTCGGCGGCGCTGTGCGGCATAGCCGGCGCGCTCTATGTGCCTCAGGTCGGCATTATCAATCCGAGCGAGATGTCGCCGGCGAATTCGATCGAGATTGCAGTCTGGGTTGCGGTCGGCGGACGCGGGACGCTGATCGGGCCGCTGCTCGGCGCGGGGGTGGTCAACGGCGCGAAAAGTTTCTTCACCCAGGCTTTTCCAGAATACTGGCTGTTCTTTCTCGGACTGTTGTTTATTCTGGTGACGTTGTTCCTGCCAAAAGGCATCGTCGGCGCGCTTAGTCTGCCAAGGTGGAGGCGCAAGTGAGCGGGGCCGAAGACAGGGTAAATGTCAGCGGCAACGTGTCCGGTCTCAGCCATGTACTGACCGAGGGCGTTGACCTCAGCCACGGCCCCATCCTCTATCTCGAAGACATCACGGTGAGCTTCGACGGTTTCAAGGCACTGAACAAACTGACCCTTACCGTCGAAGCTGGCGAACTTCGCTGCGTGATCGGACCGAATGGCGCGGGCAAAACCACCATGATGGACGTCATCACGGGTAAGACGCGCCCCGATGAAGGCACAGCCTTCTTTGGCCAGACCATCGATCTGACGCAACTTACTGAACCGCAGATTGCGCACCAGGGCATCGGCCGTAAATTCCAGAAACCGACCGTGTTCGAAAATCATTCGGTTTTTGAAAACCTCGAACTGGCCATGAAGACGGACAAGTCGGTATGGGCCAGCGTGCGCGCGAAATTGTCCGCGGAGCAGCTCGACCGCATTGCCGCCACGCTGGAACTGATCAAGCTGCACGGCGAAATGGACCGCCAGGCCGGATTGCTTTCGCATGGGCAGAAGCAGTGGCTGGAGATCGGCATGCTTCTGATGCAGGAACCCAGGCTGCTCTTGCTCGACGAGCCGGTCGCGGGCATGACGGATGAGGAAACCGAACGCACCGCCGAATTGTTCAAATCGCTGGCGGGCGAGCACTCGGTGGTGGTGGTGGAGCACGACATGGCATTCATCGAATCGATCGCCAACGTCGTGACCGTGCTGCATGAGGGCAGCGTACTCGCCGAAGGTACGATGGACGTGGTCCAGAACGACGAACGCGTGATCGAAGTGTATCTTGGACGCTGACCACCTCACCTCGGCCCTCTCCCCCTCCCTGAAGGAAGGCGCAGAGGGTGTGAAACCCTATGGTGGCGACGCACAGTTATGCGCGCGGCTCCCTCTCCGCGCGAAGGGGGGAGAGGGCGGGGGGTGAGGTGATGTTAAAGGTTGAACAACTGAATCAGTATTACGGTGGCAGCCACACGCTGCGAAACGTTGACATCGAGGTGCCGGGCGGTGCCGTGACGGCTTTGCTCGGTCGCAACGGCGTGGGCAAGACGACGCTACTAAAAAGCCTCATGGGTGTGCTGCCCGTTGCGGGCGGCCGCATTACGCTCGACGGGCGCGATGTCTCCAGGATGGCGCCGTATGCACGGGTGCGCCTGGGAATGGGCTATGTACCGCAAGGGCGGGAAATTTTTCCGCGGCTGACGGTGGAAGAGAATCTGTTGATGGGGCTCGCGAGCAGGACGAACGGCCGGGTGCAGGATATTCCTGCGGAAATCTACGAAATGTTTCCGGTGCTCAAATCCATGAAGTCGCGACGCGGCGGCGACTTGTCGGGGGGGCAGCAACAGCAGCTCGCCATTGGCCGGGCCCTGGCGATGAATCCGAAAGTGCTGATCCTCGACGAGCCCACTGAAGGCATTCAGCCTTCGATCATCAAGGACATCGAGCGCGTCATCAAAACATTGTCCGGGCGCGGCAACATGGCTATCCTGCTGGTGGAGCAGTATTACGATTTTGCCCGCGAACTCGCCGACCATTACGTTGTGCTTCAGCGCGGCGAAGTAGTGAAAACCGGATCGGGCGCGGACATGGAAATCGATAACGTGCGTAGCTTCATGGCGGTATGAGACTGGCTGAGGCAATTGCGCAGCGTGGCTGGGAAGCCACGCTGCGTTTGGCGTTTCAACGCCGTGGCGAACGATCCGTGCTGGCGCGACGATCGAGTGTCGGCCCTCTTGCCGTGCAAAAAGCGCTTTATCCGGAAGGTGGTCTGGTTTGTCACGCGATTGTTCTGCATCCACCGGGGGGAATTGCCGGCGGCGACCGGTTGGAAATTGCCATCGAAGTCGAGGCTGATGCGCATGCGTTGCTGACGACACCGGGCGCAACCAAGTGGTATCGATCAACCGGAGCCGAGGCTGTGCAAAGCGTCGGCATTGCGATAGCGCGGAACGCGGTCTGCGAATGGTTGCCGCAGGAGAATATTTTCTTCGAATCGACCTTCGCCAGGAACGCATTGAATGTCGATCTTCAGCCGGGCGCGGTATTCTGCGGTTGGGATGTCATGTGTCTGGGGCGTACCGCGAGGGGAGAGCGATTCCAGTCGGGGCAGATTCGCCAGCATCTGCGTGTGACGAGCGGCGCGAAACTGTTGTTCGAGGAACTGGGTACGGTCGAGGGCAGTAGTGCGCTGCTGAATTCCCCGATTGGAATGGCGGGCTACCCGGTATGCGCGACGATGATCTTGGCGGGCGTCGCGGCCGATCGCGATGCGCTGGACTTCTGCCGGGCCGCCGCGCCTGCCGGTGATTGCAAGTGGGGCGTGAGCGCAATGAGCGAGGTGTTGATTGCACGTTGTCTGGCGCAAACGACTGAAACGGCGCGCGATTATTTCGTGAAAATCTGGGAGTATCTGCGCCCGCGCTACGCGCACGTACCCGCGCGAGCACCAAGAATCTGGGCGACGTGAAATGCCGTGACGACGTGACGATCGTGACGGCGAAACGGCACCAGTAAAGCTTCTGAACAGGGGGATTTCCGGTGGAACTGACACCAAGAGAAAAAGACAAATTGCTGATCTTCACCGCGGCGCTGGTGGCGGAGCGGCGCCGCGCGCGGGGATTGAAGCTCAACTATCCCGAATCGGTCGCATTTATTTCAGCCGCGATCATGGAGGGCGCCCGCGACGGCAGATCGGTCGCCGAGCTGATGAGTTACGGCACGACGCTGTTGTCTCGCAGTGACGTCATGGATGGCATTGCGGAGTTGATCCCGGAAATCCAGGTCGAGGCAACGTTTCCCGACGGCACCAAGCTCGTCACCGTCCATCACCCTATCGTTTAAGTCAAGACACTCACCGCAAAGGCGCAAAGACGCAAAGGGAACGCAAAGGAGAACAATGACAAAGAACTCGCGGAAGGGAATTCGTGGTCGTGGCTGCACGGTTGCACATCGAGGAAATTATTCTCGCTTTATTTCAGCATTTCTTTGCGTAACCTTTGCGTCTTTGCGCCTTTGCGGTGAAGAACGAGAGATTAAAAATGATTCCAGGTGAGATAAAGACAAAAGACGGCGAGATCGAGATCAACGTCGGCCGCAAGACGATTACCGTGAAAGTGGCGAACGGCGGCGACCGCCCCATGCAGGTGGGATCCCACTACCATTTCTTCGAGACCAATGAGGCGCTCACGTTCGATCGCGCGGCCGCCCGCGGCTTCAGGCTCAACATCCCGGCCGGCACGGCGGTGAGATTCGAGCCCGGACAGGAGCGCACAGTGGAGCTGGTCGAGTTGAGTGGCGCCAAAATCGTGTACGGTTTTCAGGCAAAAGTCATGGGGAAACTCTGATGGCGCGCTCGATCGGAAGACAGGCTTATGCCGAGATGTTCGGCCCGACCACGGGCGACCGCGTGCGACTTGCGGATACCGATCTCTGGATCGAGGTGGAGAAGGACCATACCGTCTACGGTGAGGAAGTGAAGTTCGGCGGCGGCAAAGTCATCCGCGACGGCAT
This sequence comes from Betaproteobacteria bacterium, assembly GCA_031382195.1. GTDB lineage: Bacteria > Pseudomonadota > Gammaproteobacteria > Burkholderiales > JACQAP01 > JACQAP01. The sequence goes on along the minus strand of JANMYN010000240.1, from coordinate 770 downwards.
GGGCCAGAGCCAGCGCCGGGCGCACGAAGTTGCGGATACGGTGATCACCAACGCGTTGATTGTGGATTACCTCGGAATCGTCAAGGCGGACATCGGTATCAAGAATGGCCGGATCAGCGGCATCGGCAAAGCGGGCAATCCTGACATCCAGCCCAACGTCACCATCATCATCGGCGCTGCGACGGAAATCATCGCCGGTGAAGGCTCGATCGTTACAGCCGGCGGGATCGACTGTCATATTCATTTCATTTGCCCGCAGCAGATCGACGATGCCCTGATGTCTGGTATCACGACCATGATCGGAGGTGGGACAGGTCCGGCCACCGGCACGGCTGCGACAACCTGCAGCCCGGGCCCTTGGCACATCGGACGCATGCTGCAAGCGCTGGAAATGTTCCCGATGAATTTCGGGTTGCTCGGCAAGGGCAACGCAAGCCTGCGTTTGCCGTTGCGCGAGCAGGTGGCGGCCGGAATCATGGGTCTGAAGCTGCACGAGGACTGGGGCACCACGCCGGCGGCGATCGATAATTGCCTGGCGGTCGCCGACGAAATGGACGTGCAGGTCGCAATCCACACAGACACGCTGAACGAATCGGGATTCGTCGAAACCACGCTGGCTGCCTTCAAAGGCCGCACCATTCATACCTACCACACCGAAGGCGCCGGTGGCTGGCACGCTCCGGACATCATCAAGGCCTGCGGCCAGCCCCCCGTGCTGCCATCGTCGACCAATCCGACGCGGCCCTACACGGTGAATACCATCGACGAGC
>JANMYN010000164.1:0-2141 GCA_031382195.1 Betaproteobacteria bacterium | reverse complement strand
CTCGACCATGGTGATGGCGATGGCCAATCTCGCCATGGCGACCGGCAATGTCGGGCGCAACGGCGCCGGCGTCAATCCGCTGCGCGGCCAGAACAATGTGCAGGGTTCCTGCGACATGGGTTCGTTCCCGCATGAATTCCCCGGTTATCGCCACGTTTCCGACGACAAGGCTCGCGCGCAGTTCGAGAAGAAATGGGGCGTGAAGCTGGATAATGAGCCGGGGCTGCGCATTCCCAACATGTTCGATGCGTCGATCGACGGCAGTTTCAAGGGTCTGTACATCCAGGGCGAGGACATCGCCCAGTCGGACCCGGACACCCAGCACGTTACTCATGCGCTGGAGGCATTGGAGTGCGTGGTCGTGCAGGACATCTTCCTCAATGAGACCGCTAAATTCGCGCACGTATTTCTGCCGGGGTCCTCGTTCCTGGAGAAGAACGGCACCTTCACCAATGCCGAGCGGCGCATCTCGCGCGTGCGCAAGGTGATGCCGCCGCTTGCCGGCAAGGAAGACTGGGAAGTCACGGTTGCGTTGTCCAATGCGCTCGGCTACCCGATGACGTACAAGCACCCTTCCGAAATCATGGACGAGATCGCTCAACTCACCCCCACTTTCACCGGTGTGAGCTACGACAGGATCGACGAACTGGAGAGCATCCAGTGGCCGTGCAATGACGCCGCGCCGCACGGCACACCGGTGATGCACGTGGACGAATTCGTGCGCGGCAAGGGCCGATTCGTGGTCACCGAGTATATTCCGACCGAGGAGCGCACCACCGGCAAGTATCCGCTGATCCTCACCACCGGCCGTATCCTGTCGCAATACAACGTTGGCGCGCAGACCCGGCGCACGCCGAACAATGCCTGGCACAGCGAGGACCGCCTGGAGCTTCATCCGCACGATGCCGAACAGCGCGGCATCAAGGATGGCGACTGGGTAGGCATCACCAGCCGTGCGGGCGAGACGGTGTTGCGGGCGACCCTCACCGAGCGCGTGCAGCCCGGCGTGGTCTACACCACGTTCCATTTCCCGGAGTCGGGCGCGAACGTGATCACCACCGACAACTCCGACTGGGCGACGAACTGCCCAGAATACAAAGTCACTGCGGTGCAAGTCACGCGGGTGACGCAGCCGTCCACCTGGCAGAAGCACTTCCGCGAGTTCACCGACACGCAACTCGACCTGCTGCCGCAACGCGAAGCCAGCGGGGCGTGAGCACGTGACGCGCCGCGAGTTCGATGTGGCGACCGAAGTGCGCCGTGCCGTACCGGCCGTGCGAGTCGAGGAAAGCTCGGCCTGCCCCGTGGTCGAGCAGATCGCCGAAGAGGCGCCGATTGCGCTGGTCTACAACGGCGTGCCGCATGTCGTCGTAATGGCATCGCCGGCAGACCTCGAAGACCTGGCCCTCGGTTTCAGCCTGAGTGAAGGCGTGATCGGATCCGCGGCCGAACTCGGCGGCATCGAAATCGTGCCGGAAAAGACCGGCTATTCGGTCTATCTGAGCGTTCCGACCGAACGCGTGGCGATCATCGAACAGCGCCGCCGCAATATGACTGCACGCACCGGGTGCGGGGTCTGCGGCGCCGAAACCATCGAGCAGGCGATGCGCGATGTCCCTAGAGTAGCAGCACCGAAGGTCGGGACGGGGCAGCAGGTGACGCGGCAGGCGATGGCAGGCGCCATGAAACAACTGCCTGCGCTGCAAACGCTGAATGCGGCAACCGGCGCGACTCACGCGGCGGCATGGGCGAATTTCAACGGCGAGCTGCAACTGGTACGCGAGGATGTGGGCCGCCATAACGCACTGGACAAGCTGATCGGCGCGCTCGCCAAGGAGGACGTGGATACCGCGCAAGGATTCGCCGTAATCACCAGCCGCGCCAGTTACGAGATGGTGCAGAAAGCGGCGATGGCCGGTATCGGTTTGCTCGCCGCGGTGTCGGCGCCGACTGCGCTGGCCGTGCGCATTGCGCGCGAAGCCGGTGTGACGCTCGCCGGTTTTGTCCGCGGGGAGCGTTGCATGGTCTATGCCGATGAGGCGCATCGGTTGACCGAGAGTGATGACTGGAAAGCATGAACATCGAACGTCTGGTTCGCATGGCGAACGACATCGGCAATTTCTTCAAGGCGGAACCGGATC
>JANMYN010000152.1:0-1906 GCA_031382195.1 Betaproteobacteria bacterium | reverse complement strand
GCCAAGGCGCAGATATTCGGCAGCGGAAAAGCGCCGATCAGCTGGATTTCTTTCCAGGACGTGGCGAAGTTTGCCGTAGCAAGTCTGACCGCTCCGCCGGCAAGGAACGCAGTGATCAAGCTCGGCGGGCCCGACGCCCTGACACCGCTGCAAGTGGTGGAAACGTTCGAAAAAGTCTCCGGGCGACGCTTCTCGATCGACTTCGTTCCCGAGGAATCGCTGCGGACCAAGTGGTCCGGCGCGAGCGACCCCATCGAGAAATCGTTTGCAGGTCTTATGCTCTACTACACCATGGGGGAGTCGATCGACATGACCTCGGCATTGCGGTGGTGTCCGATAAATCTCACGCCCGTGCGCCAGATTGCGGCTCAGGCGTGACTGAGTCGGAGCAATCGAGCGGACTGAATACGGTCGTTCAATGCTCCCGGTCAGTCGCGATTGGCCTTCGCGTCAGCCTTTCGCCATTCCTCGGCAACGAGACGCGCGACGATGTCGGTGCTGCCGCCAGTGAAGAACCCTAATATGCGAGCTTTCAACGATCTACGTTGAAGTCCGACGCTGACTTGACCGCTCCGGTCGCAAGGTCTAACGTGCTTCGGTCCACCATGATTTTCCCTCCCGTGAAGATGTCCCAGCAGGCGGAGCGATCAATTAGGGTGCCAGGAGTGCGGTACTCGGGTAGTTCCGAGGAAAGAGCTTGAAACCAAATTGCTAGTCGGGGAAATGACGTCGTGTAATTAAATAAATTGAGACGATGTAATTTTCATCCGGTTTTGCCGCTGGTGGGTTAGCAAAAAAAAGTTGCCGCGGATCGGGGAGGGGGCAGTGGAGGCGAAGGCGCAGAAGAATTCTTCGAGCGACGCTGCTCCCGCGGGTAAGGACTCGTTCGCGGTTTCGGCGCCTGCGATATCGCTTCCGAAAGGCGGCGGTGCGATTCGTGGCATCGGCGAAAAGTTTGCTGCCAATCCTGTGACTGGCACGGGCTCGATGTCGGTGCCCATCGCCACGTCTCCGGGCCGATCCGGCTTTGGCCCTCAGCTTTCCCTCTCCTATGATTCCGGCGCAGGCAACGGCCCATTCGGCCTGGGCTGGAATCTTTCACTGCCTTCCATAACGCGCAAGACGGACAAAGGCCTGCCGCGCTACAACGATGTCGAAGAATCCGACGTCTTTGTCCTGTCCGGTGCGGAAGATCTCGTCCCGGTACTTAAACCGGATGGTACGCGATACCTGGATACCACCACGGTACCGGGGTACACGATCCGCCGCTATCGCCCCCGCATCGAAGGCCTGTTTGCCCGCATCGAGCGCTGGACCGATACAGCGGATGTTTCTCATTGGCGATCCATCTCCAAAGACAACATCACCACGCTCTATGGCGCGACGGACGAGAGCCGCATTGTTGATCCTTCTGATCAGACCCGCATTTTCAGCTGGCTGATCTGCGAAAGCTTTGACGACAAGGGCAATGCCATCCGCTATGAGTACAAGAAAGAAAATTCACAGGGGATAGACCGCTCATCTGCGAATGAGGCCAACCGTCAGGACGCGCGCAGAACAGCCAACCGTTACATCAAGCGCGTCAAATACGGCAACAAGACTCCGCGCCAGGCCGGCGAAAATCTGGCCGCGCGCCAGGACTGGATGTTCGAAGCGGTGTTCGATTATGGCGAACACTATGTCGAAAATGTCGATGGCGATGTTCAATCAGTAGATTATGCCGACGATCAGCGTGAATGGAATCCGCGCCAGGATCCCTTCTCATCCTATCGCGCCGGTTTCGAGGTGCGCACCTACCGCCTTTGCCAGCGCGTCCTGATGTTTCATCATTTCAAAGATGAACTCGGGATTCCCGATTACCTCGTCCGTGCGACGCACTTCGCCTATGACCAGACTGCCGTTGCAT
>JANMYN010000121.1:0-1607 GCA_031382195.1 Betaproteobacteria bacterium | reverse complement strand
TTGACCACCTGAGAACCGGATACTTGGTGCGACCAGCCTGGATCGGATTTGCTGTAGGTGGCGAGGATCAGGACAAGATAGAGTGCCGCTCCGATCAACAGCAACCACCACGATTCGCGCAGCAGCGCGGCGATCTTCGGCGGGAGCGGTTTGCGCGGTGCTTTCTGAACTGCGGACTTGGCCGCCGATGATGTTCGCAAGAGCTAATTACCTTATCAGTTTCAACGAATTATATCCCATGGTCGGCGCGCTCACGCAGCCCATTTTCGAGCATGGACACGGGCTTTGCAGCGCTGCTACAGTCTTGCTTTTTCGCGTTTTAACCCTCAACTGATATTCATGACAGCCAAAACAAAACATTCTCGCCTCCTCATCCTTGGTTCCGGCCCGGCCGGCTACACGGCTGCCGTCTATGCAGCTCGCGCTAATCTCAAACCGGTGTTGATCACCGGAATGATCCAGGGCGGCCAGCTCACCACGACGACCGATGTAGACAATTGGCCCGCCGACGTCATGGGCGTGCAAGGCCCGGAACTGATGGAACGTTTTCTGAAGCACGCCGAGCGCTTCGACACCGAGGTTATTTTCGATCATATCCATACCGTGAAGCTGGGCGAGCGCCCCTTCCAGTTGACCGGGGACCAGGCCACCTATACCTGCGACGCCTTGATAATCGCGACAGGCGCATCGGCAAAATACCTTGGCCTGCCCTCGGAAAGCGCATTCATGGGCAAAGGTGTTTCCGGCTGCGCAACCTGCGACGGGTTCTTTTACAAAGGGCAGGACGTGGCCGTCGTCGGCGGTGGCAACACTGCCGTCGAAGAGGCGTTATACCTGTCCAATATCGCCAAATCCGTGACCGTCGTGCATCGGCGCGACAAGTTCCGCGCGGAAGCAATCCTGATCGATCGCCTGACGGCCAAATCGAAGACCGGCAATGTCAAACTTGAGTGGGACCATACGCTGGACGAGGTGTTGGGCGATAAAAAAGGCGTCAACGGCATTCGCATCCGCTCAACCAAGAACAACAACGCGCGGGATCTGCCGCTATCCGGCGTGTTCATAGCCATCGGTCACTTGCCGAATACGCAGATCTTCCAGGGCCAAGTAGACATGGCCGACGGTTATATCATCAGCAAGAGCGGCAACCAGGGTGGCGCGACAGCGACCAGCGTGCCCGGCGTATTTGCGGCGGGCGACGTGCAGGATCATGTTTACCGGCAGGCGGTCACCAGCGCCGGTACGGGCTGCATGGCGGCACTTGACGCCGAAAAGTATCTCGAAGAACAAGGCCATTAAACTCTTTTAACACGAAGGGGCACGAAGGAAAGCGATACAAGGGATCAACGGCACTGGAGTACGTTGCGCATGGACAAGATCACCTCTGCGCCATCGTGTTCTCCAGGGACTTTACCCATCTGGGCTCGCCTTGGTGTTCCTTTCTTGCCCTTCCTTCGTGTTCCTTCGTGTTCCTTTGTGTTAACCACTTTTCGATTTTTTTATGGCCAAGCGCCCCGTCACACCGGTACCAGCGGCCGCGGAAGATGCGGACGAGGAAGCGTTGTTGCGCGATGCGCTGAAAGGCGTCGCGCCGCTGCGCAATCCCG
>JANMYN010000103.1:0-1868 GCA_031382195.1 Betaproteobacteria bacterium | reverse complement strand
TCGTACCGCTATTCTCTTCAAGCGACCGACCAAAGCCATCGAAGACAACGTTCTCGAAGGACGCATCGCGATGTTGGGAGTTCCCGGCGCGGTACCGCTGGAAGGTGGCGTTCCGCTGCTCAAGGACGGCCGGTTCGTGGGCGGGATCGGCGTGTCCGGGGTGCAATCGTTTCAGGACGGCGTCGTTGCGCGGGCGGGCGTTGCCGCGCTGTAGTCAGGGTCCGGTCACTTCGCCGAATCGCACCCACTGCCTGCCGTCAAAGCGCATGAGCTGCAATTGCTTGATCGGGTCATAGTCGGTTGCACTGGTGTTGATTCGCACGCCGGGCAACAGCATGGGCAGTTCGAAATCCCTGAGATTCGCCGCCTGCTTCATGACATTTTCGCGCGTAAGCTCGTCGCCGCACTGCTTCAGCACCTGGATCAGTAACTGTGCATTGGTATAGGCGTACACGTTATAGATCTCGGCCACGTCACCGTCCGGATAATAGTTCTTGATCCATGTCAGCCACTCCTTCGTCGCGGCATCCGTTTTCCATTGCGGATCGGTGGGATCCTTGACATAGGTCGATGAGATCACGCCAACAGATTTCTGCAGACCGGCGGGCTGCAGGACCGCGTTCACCGAGGTGGCGCTGTAGGGAATGAATAGCAGGGGCTTCCAGTCGATGTCGTAAGCCTTGCGGATCGCCTGGGCCGCGAACTTCGGCGATGCGAAGCTGAAGAACGTGTCGGCACCGGAACCCTTCAAAGTGGCGATCTGTGAATCCACCGACGGATCGGTGGATTCGTACGACACTTCCGCGACGATCATCGAGCGGGCCCTGTCGCCCAATTGATCCTTCAATGCCTTGACGTAGTCCTTGCCAAAGTCATCGTTCTGGTAAAGCACGCCGATTTTCGCCTCGGGCCGGTTCTTCAGCAAATAGCGAACGTAGCCTGTCGTGCCGGTCCTCTGGCTGGGCAGAAACGCCATCGTCCAGGGGAAGTTGCGCGGATCACCCCACTTCATTCCAGTCGCGGCGATGAACAGTTGCGGCACTTTTTTGGCATTCAGATACTTCATTGCGGCCGTGTTCGGCGGCGTTCCGAAGGAACTGAACAGCAGAAGGACCTCGTCGGACTCCACCAGCTTGCGTGTCTGCTCGATGGTCCTGGGCGGACTGTAGCCGTCATCGAGCGAGAGCAATTTGATCTTGCGGCCGCTGACGCCCCCTTTCGAATTGATCATCTCGAAATAGGCCGCCTGAGCCTTGCCGATGGTGCCGAACGCGGATAGCGGCCCGCTGTAAGGCATGGTCTGGCCGATCTTGATCTCGGTGTCGGTTACGCCCGGTCCATACTTCTTCTCCGCCAGAGCGCTCAGTGGTACTGCAACCAACGCAGTCAACACTACAAACGCCCGGAAACGACGTGACATGACCCTCTCCCTTCGACAATCCGGCTCCGACGGCGGCAAGGCCGCCGATGTCCGTGTCGGCCCGCGGCCGTGCTAGCGCCCGATGATCTTGCCGAACCTCGCCCACTCCTTGCCGTCGAAGCGGGCAAGCTGGGCCGATTGAATCAAAAAGAAATCGTCCGGACTGGTATTCCATTTGATGCCAGGCAACATCATCGGCACTTGCAAGTCTTTGATGCTCGCCATTTGCTTCATGACGTTTTCCCGGCTTAGGTCATCGCCACAGGCCTTGAGCACGTGCACGACACCCTGGGCGATCAGGTATCCGGATACGTTGAAGATGTCCTTGATGTCGCCTTCCGGGTAGTATTTTCCGAACCATTCGGAATACGCCTTGAACTCCGCGTCGTTCTTCCAATGCGGATCCACCGGATCCTTGATGTAAGCAGCGCTGATCAGCCCCACGGAT
>JANMYN010000086.1:0-2075 GCA_031382195.1 Betaproteobacteria bacterium | reverse complement strand
GGCAAACGGTGGCGCGCTCCGCGGCAAAGAAATGCGAACGTCGTGAGAGAAACATTTTTTGTAGGAGTAGCCTCATGCCAGACAAAGATCCAGTGACGTGGGTGATCCTCGTGACGGTTGCCGCAATGACGCTGTGCGGCGCCAGCGCGTACGGGGAGAGTGATGTCCAGCCGGCGAATGATCTTCCCAATCCGTACCAATCTGTCGCACCGTGGGGAAAACTCCCGGAGGGCAGGACATGGGGGGCGCTGAACGCTGTCGCGATCGACAACGATGGGGAATCCGTCTGGGTGGCAAATCGATGCGGCGCGAATCCGGACACCCCTCCTGGAGCCTCCCCGTTCGCGTACGACAGCTGCGCCGGTTCCAGCGTAGCGCCGATCATGAAGTTCGATTCATCCGGAAAACTCCTCAAAAGTTTCGGCGCCGACTTGTTCATTTTCCCGCACAAGATCTACGTGGATGCGGATGGCAATGTGTGGGTAGCCGACGCGAGGAGTGCCAACGATCGGGAGCGCTAACAGCACCCGAATGAAAAGGCGAAGGGACATGTCGTGGTCAAGTTCAGCCCGGATGGCGAGGTGCTGCTGACAATCGGCACGGCGGGAGTGGCCGGGAATCCACCGCAGGCCTTGACCGAACCGACCAGCGTCGTGACCGCAGCCAATGGCGACATCTTTATCGCGGAAGGGCACTCTGGGCAATATCCCGGCGCCGGGCCGGATAGTGTTGGGCGCATCTCGAAATTCACGAAGGAGGGCAAGTTCATCAAATCCTTCGGCCGCTGGGGGTCAGCGCCGGGCGAATTCAAGACGCCGCATGATCTCGCCATGGATTCCAGGGGACAGCTATACGTCGCCGATCGAGGCAACATGCGCATCCAGATTTTCGATCAGGACGGGGCGTTCGTTGCGCAATGGAAACAGTTCAGCCGTCCGAGCGGCCTCTACATACGCAACGACATGATCTACGTAGCAGACTCCGAATCGAACGGACTTCCCTTCGCAGCTCACCCTGGATGGAAGCGGGGAACTCGAATCGGCAGCGTCAAAGACGGCCATGTCCTCTACCGTATCCCCGATCCGCTCGAGATGGCGGGAACCAGTGCGGCTGAGGGTTTAGCAGTGGATGCGAAGGGCAACGTCTACGGCGGCGAAGTCGGGCCTCGGCAGTTGGTGAAGCACGTCAAGCAGCAATAGGGCAAGTGTGCGCATAGCAAGAGCGTCACGACAGCGGTGCAAAATGCGCGAGCCGATGACTCTTGTTCGTAAAAAGGACGACCAGACGTCGCTGAACAACTTGCGACGGATTTGAAGGTCCCTAATACATTGGGCGTTCGGTCGCAGGCCGGGAACCGTCTTGCCTCAATCGGCGATCAGGCGGCGATTCAGGCAGCGGTACGCTGGTCGGCGGCATCCGCCGCCTGATAAGCCGGTCGCCCGATGAGCGTGTTCCAATAACGGGCCGTGTGCTTGGGCAGCGGGTCGGGCATCAGCCGCTGATAGATACGCAAGGTATAGCCCATCATGATATCGGCGGCCGAGAATTCGTCGCCCAGCAAGTAAGACCTGTCCAGGACAGCCTGGTCCACGGCCTGCGCGCAACGCAGCGCGCGCGCCTGCATCTCCGCGATCGCAGCGGGCACTTCCGCGCCAGCAAACTCGCGGCGGTGATTTACGATCTCGCCCAGGGGCCGGGCGAAAGTCGCCTCCGCAAACCAACTCCACTGCAGGTAGAGGCCGTGCTCAGGCGTGCCGGCGGCCGGCTGCAAGCGGCCCCTGGCGTATCTGTCGAGCAGGTACTGCACCATCGCTCCCGATTCGAACATCGCAACATCGCCATCGCGCATGACGGGCACCTTGCCAACCGGATTCATGCGCCGCCATTCGGGACTCGCCCGATACGCCGGCGTCATGTCCACAGGGACGATCGAATACGGCAGCGAGAGTTCCTCGCACAACCAGATGACGCGGAACCCCCGGGTGCGGGGCGCGTGATAGATCTGCAGCATGATGTTCCCTTTGACGAGGCGGCGCGCGAAGGCGATGCGAACTACATGCGTTCGTCGAACACGA
>JANMYN010000079.1:0-2315 GCA_031382195.1 Betaproteobacteria bacterium | reverse complement strand
GGTCATTTCCACCACGGGGCTCTCGCGCAAATCGTCGGTGCCCGCCTTGAAGCTGAAGCCCAGTATGCCGACTTTTTTGCTGCTCTTCTCGGTCACCGCGCGCACCCCGCGCTGGATCTGCTGCTCGTTGCTCGGCAGAATTGAAGAGAGAATGGGCAGTGACACGTCGAGCGTTTTGGCCTTGTACAGCAACGCCCGCAAATCCTTGGGCAGGCAGGAACCCCCGAACGCGAATCCGGGCTTGAGATAGTAGGGCGAGAGATTGAGCTTGGTGTCCTGGCAGAAGATGTCCATCACGCGGTGGCTGTCCACTTCGAGTTCCTTGCATACATTGCCGATCTCGTTGGCAAATCCGACCTTCAGCGCGTGCCACGCGTTGTCCGCATACTTCACCATCTCCGCCGTCTGGATATCCGTGCGGATGAGCGGCGCCTTGATGCGCTCGTAAAGACTTGCCACCAGATCCCCGCTTGCCCGGTTCAATTCGCCGATCACTGTTTTCGGAGGGTTGAAATAGTCGTGCACGGCGGTGCCTTCGCGCAGAAACTCCGGGTTGACGCAGACGCCGAACTCGACGCCGGCCCGCCGTCCGGATGCAGACTCGAGCGTGGGGATCACCACGTCATGCATGGTTCCAGGCAGCATGGTGCTGCGGAACACCAGCGCAGGCGCGCCAGCATGAGAGCGCATGGCCAAGCCGATTTCCTCGCATACGCGGCGTATGTATTTGAGCTCGATGTCGCCGTTGCTGCGGCTGGGCGTTCCCACGCAAACCAGGACAAGGTCGGCGCGCTGGACCGCATCGACGACATCCATGGTTGCCGCGAGGCGGCCGTCCGCAACCTGTCTTGCAATGATCTGGCCGATGTCCTTTTCGATGATGGGCGTCTTGCCGGCGTTGATCAGGTCGACCTTCCTCGATTCCGGATCGACGCCGATGACGTCATGGCCTTGCTGAGCCAGACAGCCCGCCGATACCGCCCCGACGTAACCGAGACCCAGAATGCATATTCTCATTTTTGTTTGCCCGTGATGATTGCCACGAACCGATCCGCGCCACGGCGTGGCATGAAAAAGATGCGGTCCGTCACATGATCGCCGCGCGCGTTTATCAGACTGCGCGGCCACTGGATACAGGATAGAAAAGTGGCGATGACGTTCGTCCTGCGAGTGCCGGGCGCGATGTAGTCCGATCGGATCAGCAGACGATTTCCGTGCGCAGGACGACGTTGCCCGTGAGCCGGGCCTGCCATGCGATCGTTGGCGCCGGCAGCTTCTGGTCGAAGCCTCTCGATACCCAGCCCATGATAGGTTCCGTGCTGCCCTGAAAAACCTGCGCCGACGCGTCCTCGATCTGCGGAAGTTTCAGCGCGACCGTCCTGCCGTCCCGGCGCAAGGTAAAGCCCTCGGCAGCGGGCTCGACCTGGCACCTCTCGCTGCAATGGAAAAAAATGCCGATGTCGTGTCGCCCCGCCATCTGCAGGCTGTCTTCGATGACCACGCGCCGGGCCACCTTGTCCAGAGCAATGCGCCGCAGGTGCATCACGGGATCGGCGAGGCGCATGAATCCGTCCTGCCAGCCCTCGAACAAGTCGTCTTCCGGCGTGGAGGACCACAGGTTGCAGCCGGCGCGTGCCTTCCTCAGCCACATGAAGGTGCCGCCGGACTGCGATTGGTCCAGTCCATCAACGCCAAGGGTATTGTGGGCCGACGTACCGCGAAAGTAGCGTCGCCATGGCGCTTCAGTGTGATAGGCAAACGTTCCAGGATCGATCAGGAACTCCCGGCCGCCAACCGACAGCGTGAATGCGAGCGCGTCGGCATGCCCGTGCGCGGCAATTGTCTGATAACCCAACGCACCCGCATCGACGATCAGACGAATTTCGCTCTCGCCCTCGAAGTCGCAGCCGAGAATATAGTGACCGCCTTCGGGAAACGCCTGGCGCACCGGAAGCCGCGCCTCCTGCGTACATTGCCCATCGAACAGCGCATCCGCCTGCTCGCCCATAAGCCAGCGCGTCTTGTCATCGAGGATACCCGCCTTGAGCTTGAAGTCGCCGCGACCAAACAGAATCGCCCCGGTGGCAAGCAACGATCGATAGGGCGAGGAGTCCCCGCCTTCGGCAAGTCTGACGGCGAGCGCATCATCGGAATCGCCGAGCATGGGAACGTTCCCCCCCGCGTCCATGATCGAGGCGAGATACTCGAGCATCGCCTCGATGCGCGATTCATAGGCGACCGAGAACCACTGCCTGTTGGCCTTGCCGGCAAGCAGCGTGAAGAGCAGCAGATCGAGCACAAACTGCTGGTACGCC
>JANMYN010000042.1:0-2124 GCA_031382195.1 Betaproteobacteria bacterium | reverse complement strand
GCGATGCTGATGTCGCTTTTGGCCAGCAGCATGTCCATGTTCGATAAAAGGGTGCGGAAGAACGGCCACTCCCGGTACATCTGTCGCAGTAATTCCATGCCGCCTTCGCCGCGGCGCGCGCACAATTCTTCGACTGAAGCGCCAAATCCATACCAGCCCGGCAGCATGATGCGCGACAGCGACCACGAAAATACCCAGGGGATCGCTCGCAGGTCTTCGATGCGGCCGGTCTTCTTGCGCGCGGCAGGGCGGCTACCGACATTCAGATCGGCAATTTCTGCGATCGGCGTCGCGCTACGAAAGAATTGCGCGAAGCCTGGTGTTTCGTAAACCAGCTTTCTGTAGGCAGCAAACGCAGCCGCGCTCATTTCTTCCATGACTTCGAGATAGGCAGACTGCTCGCCGCCTTGCGCCCTGAGCACGGTGGCCTCGAAAGTTGCCGCCAGCAACGTCTCCAGATTGCGCCGGCCGATGTCCGGATCGGAATACTTGCTGGCAATCACTTCACCCTGCTCGGTGATCCGGATTTGTCCGGCCACACTGCCGGGCGGCTGAGCGAGGATGGCCTGGTAGCTCGGGCCGCCGCCGCGACCAACCGATCCGCCGCGACCGTGAAACAGCCGCAGCTTCACGCCGTGGCGGGCAAATATTTTGACAAGTTCGACCTCGGCCTTGTACAACTCCCAGTTTGCCGTTAGGAATCCTCCATCCTTGTTGCTGTCTGAATAGCCGAGCATTACTTCTTGTACGTCATCGCGACTCTTGAGCAACTTTCGATAATACGGTTCCGAGAACAACTGATCCATGATCGGACCGCAGCCGCGCAGGTCTGCAATCGTCTCGAACAGTGGAATGATGTTGACTTTCATCTCCGGATTCTCGCCCACACAAAGCAAACCGACCTCCTTCAGCAGGAGCGCGACTTCGAGCAGATCGCTTACTGAATCGGCCTTGGAAATGATGTAGTTCGGCAACGCTTGGGCGCCAAATCGGCGATGCATCTGCGCGGCGGTGTCAAGGATTGCCAACTCCTTGGCAACATCTGCGCTGTATTTCAGATACGGAGAACGCAGCAATCTCGGTAAATTGAGTTCCTGAAGCAACCAGTCGCGGCGCCGATTTTCGTCGAGTTCGACATAACCTTCCTTGCATGCGCCGAGCGAGAACAACTCAGTGACGACCAGTTCGTGCACGCCGCTGTGCTGGCGCATGTCCAGAGGCGCCAGATGGAAGCCGAAGATGTCTGCCGCCCGCAGGAGACTGCGCAATCTGCCTCTCGCTACGCGCTTGGAGCCGTTAGCCGCCAGCGAATCGGCCAAGACCGCAAGGTCTTGGCAAAATTCGGCATGGTTCCGATAGGCTTGCGCCTCGGCAACCGCGCGCCGGTCGGGCACGTGATGACCCAGTGCATGCGAGGTCGCTGAAAGCCGGGCGTAGATACCGGTCAATGCGCGACGGTAGGGTTCGTCACGACGATGCTCGGAAACATCCGGAGAGGAGGCCGCCAATTCATCAAGTGCCGGTGTGGTTTTCACGATGCGCACTGATTGCGACAGTTCCCCGCCCAGCCGGTGTAACTCTTCGAAGTAAAAATCCATCGCGGTCGCAGACTGTCGCGCAAGGGCGTGCCGCATCACTTCATCGGTCACATTGGGATTGCCATCGCGATCGCCGCCGATCCAACTGCCCATCTTTAGGAAATTTGCGGATCTGACTTTCCCGAAGTTCTGAGCCACGAGCAGATCTTCGATCTCGGCATAGAGCCTGGGCAGTTGACGCAGAAAGGTATACCGGTAGTACGACAGCCCGTTCTCGATCTCGTCATGCACGGTCAGCCGCAGCTCGCGCAGGATGCGGGTTTGCCACAGCGTGAGTACGACGCGGCGCAGCGCCTCTTCGTTCTGCAACAGTTCATCCGGCGTAAGCTGGGTGCGGTCATGCTCGGTCAGGAGACGCGCGATCTCAAGCTGGCAATCGAGAATGCTCTTGCGCTGAACTTCTGTCGGATGCGCTGTCAGCACCGGCGAGATCAATGCATGGGCAAAAAACTCCGAAACCTGATCTTGCGTAACTCCGTCCGCGCGCGCGCGGGCCAGCGCAAGCGCCATGCTGCCTTCCTGGGCA
>JANMYN010000039.1:0-5387 GCA_031382195.1 Betaproteobacteria bacterium | reverse complement strand
GCCGCACCCAAGATCTCGATGCGGGAAACCGAGCCCGACGTCTGGATGCGCGACTACATACTTACCCAATCCGCGCTGCTGTTCACGGTAGCCGCTCAAACACCGATCGTCCTGTTGCTCGCTTACTTTCTATTAGCCTCGGGCGACCACTTCCGGCGCAAGCTGGTGCAGTTGGTCGGGCCAACGTTATCGCGCAAGAAAGACGCCGTGCGGATTCTCGAGGAGGTCGATGTGCAGATCCAACGCTACCTGCTCGCCACGCTGGGGGCGAATGTCCTCGTAGCCATCGGCACCTGGCTTGCGTTTGAAGGGCTGGGAATGGAGCAGGCGGGTGTATGGGGCGCCGCCGCGGGCGTGTTTCACTTCATCCCCTACCTTGGACCGGCACTGTTTGCGATCGCAAGCGGCATGGCCGGTTTCCTGCAATTCGGGACGGCACTCGGCGCGTTCAACGTTGCGGGCGCATCGCTGCTGGTGGCAGGGGTGGTCGGGTCCCTGGTCATGACCTGGTTGCAGAGCCGGTTCGCGCGTGTGAATGCCGCGGTTCTGTTCATCGCCTTGCTGTTCTTCGGCTGGCTGTGGGGCATCTGGGGCTTGCTGCTCGGCGCGCCATTGGTTGCGATCGCCAAGGTGGTTTGTGATCGCGTCGAATCGCTCAAGCCCGCCGGCGAACTCCTCGGCCAATAGGTCTGTGCGTTGACACACGGACGCGGCCGGCAAAGCCCTATAACCTCGGATAGTCAGAGCAACGGAGCTCGCAAACTCCGCGCCGCGACGGATTTCCGCGTGGCGATGAGCGAGCACAGAGAAGCGTCTGGGCGGCTTTTTCGCCAAACCCTGTCGTCAACAAACACGAGGAAACAAATCCATGAACTGGGATCGCATCGAAGGCAACTGGAAGCAATTCAAGGGCAACGCCAAGCAACAGTGGGGCAAGCTAACCGATGATCAGCTCGATGTGATCGCGGGCAAGCGTGAGCATCTGTCCGGCAAGATCCAGGAAACGTACGGAATCACCAAGGAAGCAACGGAGAAGCAGATCGCCGATTGGCAGAGCCATCAGAAAGAAATGGTTCGCCCCAAGTAACGCAGCGTGCGCGTGTACCACAACGCGCCCGGCAATGCTCCATATTCAATGCAACTCATGAAGGATAGACAATGAACAAGTTGACCATTACCGCCATCGCGGCCGCAATCAGCCTGGCGTTCAGCGCCGCCGCCATGGCCAATACCATGTCAAAGGCAGAATTCAAGGCCGACAAAAAGAAAATCGAAACTGAATACAAGTCCGAAAAAACTGGCTGCGAGCCGAAGATTGCCAACGCGAAAGACATCTGCATTGTGGAGGCGAAGGGCAAGGAGAACGTTGCGCTGGCCGAACTCGAGGCTGCGTACCACCCCACCCGGAAAGCTCGCTACGATGTGCGCATCGCCAAGGCAGAGGCCGATTATTCCGTGGCCAAGGAAAAGTGCGATGACCAGGCCGGCAACGCGAAGGACGTATGCGTGAAGGAAGCCGAGGCTGCGCGGACCACTGCCAAAGCCGATGCCAGGGCGCAAATCAAGACTTCGGATGCGAACGAGACTTCCCACGAGAAATCCGCAAAAGCACGCCGCGAGGCAAACAAGGATATATCCGACGCGCGCAGGGACGCGGCGGTCGACAAACGTGACGCTGAATACGCGGTGGCGATAGAAAAGTGCGACGCTCTTGCGGGCAACGCCAAGGACGTGTGCGTGAACGACGCGAAGGCGCATTTCGGCAAATCGTAAGTCCGGTTCGCCCGGGACAGCGTATGGGATCTTGATCCCAAGCTGAGCACTTTCTGTACTCGCGCGGTGTTCAGCAGGGCGAGGATCTATCGGAGAGATCGGGCCGGTACCGGGTGCGCGAAACTGCGCCCCAGGCCGGTTCGAATCTCGTCTGTCCTTCGTCATTGCCATCAGGTTCCACGATTTGGCAATGCGACTACTATTTCGGCGCCGGGGAAGCCGGGTCGAGACCGAATTCGGCAGCCAGCAATTCGTAGGACCGCAGCCGGCTCGCGTAATCGCCGGTGATGGTGACCACCATCAACTCGTCTGCGGCATAGGCGTCGGCGATTTCCAGCAGACGGGCTTTGACCCTGTCCGGCGTGCCGATGATCGCGCGCGAGCGTTCGCGCTCGATGATGGCGCGGTCGCGCTCCGTGTAAGGATAGGCCTGCGCTTCCTCGACGCTGGCGAGCGGCGCTTCGCGCCCGACCGCCATCAGCAAGCGGCGATGGTCGATGCTGGCGGCAAGTCGCTGTGCCTCGGCATCGGTTTGCGCGCACAACGCGAACACGCAGACCATGGCGTAAGGCGCGGATTCGCGCAGCGAAGCGCGAAAGTCGTTGCGATAGGCACGGGCGACCGCATCACCGCCTTGCGCGTTGATGAAATGCGCGAAGGCGAAGCGCAATCCCAGGTAGGCTGCCAGCGCGCCGCTGTAATCGGAAGAACCAAGCAGCCAGACCTCCGGTGATGTCACGCCGGAGGGCATGGCCTGTACGGTCGCATAGGGATGATCTTCCGGCAGCGTGCGATCGAGCCAGCCGATGACTTCCACCACTTGTCGTGGAAAGCCTTCCATGTCGTCGAAGGCGTGCGCATTCATCGTGGATTGGTCGAGCACGCTCAGCCTGACGGTCATAAGCTGATCAGGCAGCGCCGGAGGCGATGGCGGGGCGTCCGCCACGCCGGATCGTGGCAAGCCAGAGGATGGCGATGGCCGTGATGGCAAGCAGCGGCAGCGCCGTGAAATTCAGCGTATTCCAGCCGAATCCGTAAAGGATCGCGCCCGAAGTCAGCGAGGTCGAGCCCATCGTCAGGTAGATCAGCAAGTCGTTCATGCCCTGCGTCTTGGCTTTTTCGGCCGGAGTGCAAGCCTCGGTCAGCAGGGTCGTAGCGCCGACAAACAGAAAGCACCAGCCCACGCCGATGAGCACCATCGACGACCAGAACGCCGCGACCGTTGTGCTGGATATCGCGATGGCGATGGCGGACAGGTTGAGCAGGAGCCCGGTGAACATGACCGGCAGGGTGCCGACGCGCACGATCAGCCAGCCGGTGCCGAAAGCCGGCGCGAACATGGCGATGATGTGCCATTCGATCACCAGCATCGCGGCACCGTAGGGGTGCGAACACATCTGCATCGCCAGTGGGGTGGCCGCCATCAGCAGATTCATCACGCCGTAAGCGGTGATGCCGCCCAGCGCGGCGACGATGAACACGGGCTGGCGCATGATCGTGGACAGCGCTCGCATACTGCCATGCTGCTCCTCGAGCGAGGCCCGCGGCAGATCGAGGCGCCGCAGGATCAGCATTGCAATGGCAGCGAGCAATACGAGTGACAGGAAAGTTCCGGCGAACAACGTTTCCAGCAGACCCTTGGTGAGCTTGCTGCTTTCCGGCCCGAACACGCCGCCGATGATGCCGCCAGCGAGCACCAACGATATGGCTTTGCTGCGCGCACTGGCCGCGAGGCTGTCCGCCGCGGCAAACCGGTAGAAGCCGCCCGATCCCGTGTAGACGCCGGAAACCAGCGCCGCGAGGCAGAGCATCCAGAAGTTGTGCGCCAGCATGGCCGCAGCGGCCAGCGCGCCGCCGATCATGCCGAACAGGCAGCCGATCTGGAATCCGGCCACACGGCCGCGTCTCTTCATGAAAAGCGAGATCGGCAGGGTGGTCAGCCCGCCGCCGATGATGTAGGCGGTTGCGGGAAACGTGACCAGCATCTTGTTCGTGGCCAGCGTATCCGCGGCCAGCGTGCCGATGGAAATCATGGTCGCATTGTTCATGACCAGCAGAGCCTGGCATGCGGCGAGCGCGACGACGTTTCTGCGGTCGTTGTTCATTCGGGAAAAGATCACCGACTACTTGAGCCGGATGTCGACGCCGTGGAACACGAATTTCCCGGTATTGACGAGCGTTGTAGTCTGATCGTGCTGGCGCCATTTGAATCCCGCCGGCCGCATGTCGATGCGCTCGCTGCCCGCCGGCGACTCCAGCGCCACACTGCCGCCGGAGACCGACACCAGCATGCCGCAAGGCGCATAAAGTTCGGTGCGCTCGCCCGGATGCAGGATGATGCGCGTCACGAACACGCGCGCGTTATCGATCAGCAGGGTTTGGTTAGGGCCGACCGCAACAGGGTCTGCCGCTCCGCAGCCGCCGAGGATCTCGGTGTCGATGACGTGATAAGGTGTGCTGCCGGGATTGCTGACGCGGTGCGCCTTCGGCTTGGTCGCGTAGTCGATGAAGTAAGTCTCGCCGATCGCACGCTCGCCGCGCCGCACCGGTTCCTTGCCGAGATCTTGCGCGATGGTCGGCGACGAGGCAATGTTCACGAACACACCGTCGCTGCGATGCCAGTGGTAGCGGGATTCGTAACCCGGTTCGAGTTCGACGTCGAAGAAGCGCACGTGCTCGTTTTCGAATAAGAGCCGGTGGCGCGGCTCCTGCTCGATGGGAATAGGCTCATCGGACGCGTTCGCGACGAGTGCCATGAGACTCAGGGCAAGGGCAAGCAGGCGCGGCATCACGTTGTCTTCCTCCCGGATTGTCGAAAATCTATCATCGACCGCGCAATACAATGTCGACTGGGACAACAGTCCGACAGCCGGGCGCGTCAGGACCGACAAGGCTCTGCTGCTGACGCTCGGCTACATCTGGTAGCGGCCGACGACGGGCTAATAGTATTCGTAACTCTTCTTGGGCACTTCGGCGGCTTCCAAGCGATCGCGCTCCTTGAAATCCTGAGGACGATCCCACCAGGTGGCCCGGGCCTCTCTCTGCTTGTCGACCACCTCGGGATGCTTCTTCAGGAAGTCTAGGATGAACTGCGTCGTTTCGGATACATAATTCTTCATGATAATTTGCCTTTAGACTGATGACGCTTCCAAACAGATCAGGAGTTTCGCGAGTGCCCTCGAATCCAGTACCGCCGGTTGCCCGCCGCGATCCGGTCGCCACCGAAGTCCACGGCGAACGCCGTATCGACGACTACCATTGGCTGCGCACCAAGGGCAGCCGCCCCGTGAATGCCTATCTCAGGGCGGAGAACGCCTATACGGCGGCGATGATGAAGCCATCGCAGCGCCTGCAGGATACGCTGTATCGGGAAATGCTGGCGCGCATCAAGGAAACCGACGTCGAGGTGCCTTATCGCGACGGCGACTACTTTTACTATTCGCGCACCCGCAAGGGCAAGCAGTATCGCATCTTCTGCCGCCGCCGCGGCAGCGTGGACGCACCCGAACAAATCGTCCTCGATGCCAATCATGCCGCGAAAGGGCACAGGTTTTTCTCCCTGGGTGCGTTCGACGTCAGCCCTGACGGAAATCTGCTGGCGTATTCGTCGGACA
>JANMYN010000005.1:0-8450 GCA_031382195.1 Betaproteobacteria bacterium | reverse complement strand
TGGCTCGCGGTGATCTCGAAACCGTCGCCGACCTTGTCGAGGGTTACGTCGGCATGCGTCTCGATTTTCTCCGGGGTCAGGCCCGCCGTGCCGAGCATCAGGGAAAACGCCATCGAGAAGCAGCCCGCATGCGCGGCGCCGATCAACTCTTCCGGATTGGTGCCTTTACCATTCTCGAAGCGCGATTTGAATCCATATGGCGCTTCCCTGAGCACCCCGGTCTCGGTGGAAATCGTGCCGCCGCCTTCCTTGATGCTGCCCCTCCAAACTGCCCATGCCTTTTTGACCATGTTTGCTCCTTTAATTTGCTGAGATGCGCAACGACTCGATCACGCATTGGATGAACTGCACTGCACGCAATGGCATCTGCGTGCCGTTCGGGTTGTACAAGAAAAATTCCACGCGGGAGAACAGGAGATTGCGAAGCGGGCCTGGAATCCACTCATAGTGGATTGCGTCAAGGGCTTGAAGTTCCCGGGCATTGTCCGCCCGCTGTCCAGGCGACGGGGCCTGGCCTACTTCTCGAGTTCCAGCGCCTGCCTGTAGCGTTGACGCGCCGCTTCTTCCTTCACGACATCGTCGATTTCGCGAATGACGCTGTTTACGTCGACAGGTAATTCACGGCGCACATAGCAACCGGTCAGAGCGACATCGGTCGCCAGCGCGCCGCTTTCGTAAATCGACCAGATTTCCTTGCCGTAGTCGGTGGTTCGCAGTTCCGGGGCGAAGCGGCCGAAGTAAGCGGTCAGGTTATCGACGTCGCGCTCCAGCATGGCTTCGGCGCTGTTGTTGCCGGCGGCATCGACGGCCTGCGGCAGATCGATGATGACCGGCCCATCGCTGCCGACGAGCACGTTGTATTCGGACAGATCGCCATGCACGACACCGGCGCAGAGCATGCGTACGACCTGCATGATCAGCATGCGATGATATTCGCGGGCTTGCTCCGGCGTCAGCGCGAGATCGTTGAGCCTCGGAGCGGCATTGCCGTTCTCGTCTTGCACCAGTTCCATCAGCAGGACGCCGTCGAGAAAGTTGTACGGCCGGGGAACGCGCACGCCGGCGGCGGCGAGACGTTGCAAGGCGTCGAGTTCGGCATGCTGCCACGCCTCCTCCTGCTCCTTGCGCCCGTAGCGGGAGCCCTTCTCCATGGCGCGGGCCCGGCGGCTGTTCTTGACCTTGCGGCCCTCGGTGTACTGAACGGCTTGGCGGAAGCTTCGCTTGTTGGCCTCTTTGTATACCTTCGCGCAGCGGATCACTTCCCCGCAGCGTACGACGTAGACCACCGCTTCCTTCCCGCTCATGAGCTGGCCGATGACTTCGTCAACGAGACCTTCCTCGACAAGCGGCTGCAATCTTTTTGGGGTTTTGATGGGCGCCCTTCTGCGCGGCTTCGGCGCTCAACGACGTGGCGGACTGATGCGAGGACGGCAGTTTAATGCAAATGCCGTACGCTCATCGCACTGCATCATGTCAGGGAATACTCTTACGGCGAGCGCCCATACTTGGTCAGTCTCCGCCACTTGAAGTTCGCATTCCTTTTGATACACTGCCGGCTGGCAACTTTGAAAGGAGGTGATCCCGTGAGAGAAAATCAAGGCAACACCGGTCGGCGGCACTCTGGAACTGGATCCACCACAAGATTCAGGAGTCTGGCTGGCAGCTAGGCCGGCATGCCTGGCAGGACAAACGCCCCGTTCGCGAAAGCGGAAGGGGCGTTTCATTTGTGGGTTCTGCATCCAGAGGCTCAAGAATCCGGTTATTCTGCCGTTCCTGTAGTCGATGAAAAAGCGGCTGCTTCCCCTCGGAATCAAGAACCCAATCAAAACGGAACTCCCTGCCCTGGTGGGGCTGGAAGCCATCGGCAAGCCCTGGTTCGGTGAAAATCATCGCTCCGATCTGCTGGCGATAGGACTGGTAGCGCAAGTCATGGCCCCGGAAGGGAGTTTCATTTACCTGATCGCCGGCGAACTCAAATCCGCGCTCGAAGCCGCGGAACTGAAGATCGAGGTAATTCGGCCCCTGGTCATCGATATCAGCGCCTGGCTTCAGGTCCAGCCCAATGGCCGCGTCGATTCGGCAATCGATCAATTGCTGGGGCCGTTACGCCGATCCGCGAACTAGACGCCACATCACCGGCGGAACCATCGCCAGCGACGCGATCTGGAACCGGCTCATCGGTCCTTCATTGATGACCTCCCGAATGTTCATCCCTGTCCCTCTGCTCATCAGCCGTTACGTCGTCAAAACGAAGCAGGGACGACTGTAAGCGGCCGACCCAGGCGATTTGCGCGCATCTTCAATTGGAAGATGCCCTCTGGAAATAAAATAGGTTCAGCCTGGTCCTATTTTCGATGTGCCGGAACAATTCTCGCTGCGGCGCAAGACACGATAAAGACGCGGCGGCGGGTCGAACAACTTTTCGCTACAGCTTTGGGATGCGCAGTGTCTTGCTGATCATCAACGTTCCGGATAGCACGAACATCAAGACCAGGGGATGCAGATCACCCGGTCCCAGCGACCAGACACCGCCGTAGAGATCCCCTCCCAGGCGATCCCGCCAGGCGGCCGTGGCTAGCACACCGGTCAGCAGAACGCTGGTGGGTATCGGCGCCCCTTCGAAGTAGGCAACCTTGTCTGCACCTTCGGAGAGGTTTTCGGCGGTCACGTTGTAACGCGCGAGACGGCTGACCCCGCAGCAGACGAAGTAAATCAGCGCCATCCAATCCCACGCGCCGCGCAGGCCCGCTGCGAATCCAAGCGCCGCCGGCGCGACCCCAAATGAAATGACGTCCGCCAGCGAATCCAGCTCGCGTCCGAGCGCGGAATTTGTATGCCGCCAGCGTGCAATTCGGCCATCGAGCACATCGCATACGAAAGCCGCCGGCGCCAGTGCCGCGGCCGCGAGGAAATGCGTGAGCGACTGACTGCCGACATACACCATGGCACAGAATACACCCGCCACGCCGCAGCCTGCGTTGGCCAACGTGAACAGGTCCGCCAGATGCATGCCGCGGACCATCGAGAAATGTTTGCGTGGCCGGCCGGGCTCGGGAATCATGCCGAAAGTCTACCCCAGCGCGGGAGCGACCGGGCATCACATCAACGCGATCACTCCCACCCGCTTGTGTCCTGGTTTTCTGACCGACGCGCGGGCGCGGGTCAGATTAATCTTGGCTGATTGCGGAACGAATTAAAGACCGGCATCTTTGCGCGCATTCCCATTTTCAGACTTGATCGCCTTTGTCGGAAGAATATGATTGGGACACCCCGCTTCGCGGGATCGTGATTGAATTCAAGGCGCGGTAATTCTTTCGTCGCTCTCCCGCGCCGGAAGGGTTTGCGAAGCAGCCCACCACGGCTCCCATGAGCGGGCTCCACGACGCTGTAGCGGATAATTGACAAGCGTGTCGGTACCGCTATAGTTGACGGACACCCTGACAAGAAATATGGGAGTTTCCCGTGACCATCTACCCGGTTACCGAAAGTTTCGCTGCCGAGATTGGCGATCTCGACCTTTCGATAACCTTGTCGGTCGAAGACCGGGGCGAACTGGAGGCGGCGTTTAATTGCTACTCGGTGCTCGTCTTCCCGGACCAGCATCTCTCGACCGACCAGCACATCGAGTTCGCGCGCAACTTCGGCCCGCTGGAAACCACTATCCACGCCGCTCGCAGTGACGCGAAACTGCGTGTTCGCGCAGAAATTGCGGACGTCTCGAACTTGAATCCCGACGAGGCGATCTGGGGCGAGAAAAGCCGCAAGCGCATGTTCGAGATGGGCAACAGGATGTGGCACACCGATAGTTCGTTCCGCCGCCTGCCCGCGAAAGCCTCGCTGCTCTACTCGCGCAGTATTCCACCAGTCGGCGGCCAAACCGAATTCGCTGACATGCGGCAATTCGTTTACACACATCGCTGGCGCGAGCACGATCTGGTGATGTGGGACAACCGCTGCACCATGCACCGCGGCAAGGGCTACGACGATTTGCGCTGGCCGCGCGATATGCAGCGTGCCACGGTGTCCGATGTGGCGCCGACTTGCGAACAGGAAGGCATCAAGGTTCCGGCTACGGCGTAGTTCCTGATTCGGGCCAGCGGCAGAAAAACGCCCCGATGGTTGAGTCCATCGGGGCGTTTCATTTTCGGGCAACTGCAAGTCGTCTAGCGTTCAGGCGGACGAGGCATAGGACGACGCGCTGCGCAGATCAATCATTGCCTTACGCGGGGTTCACTTCAGTGCTGGCAGTGCTAGCGGCTCGCTTCGCTCCAGGCTTGGGTCCGGTGGCTCGCGGCGGCACATAGGCGGAGAGACGGCAACTTACGCCCTCGACCTTCTTGCCGCCGAAGAATCGCGTGGTCTGGCAGCAGATCACTTCACCCGCGGCGGAAAGCTCCGCGATATGGCTCAAAGCCTGCGTCTTGGAAATATGCAGTGCCTTGGCAATCTCGGCGTCGAGTTGCTCGCCGTTCTTTCTCAGAAATTGAAGAATAGTCTCGTTCATTCAGGGTATCCCTACGGTGGCTTCAACTGGGACTGCGTAGTGTGCGCCATAGCCATTATTGGGGCAAGTCTCATCCCCGGGGGTTTTTGCGCCGTTGGATAAATGTTTACAAGTTTCCAGTGACTTAGCTCTCTTTTTCTATTTTGTCCTCAAAGGTCCGCCCGCCTTGGCCGTCTCGCCTGCCAGCTGTCGGATCCCCGCTACGCCATAAACAAAGATACATATCGTCCCGAACAATTTTTTCGGCAATTTTGCAGGCCTCGAACTGATTGGCTGCCCTGAAGTCGTCCCGTTTCTGGTTTTTCGGGACCGATCGAATTCGAGTCGTCAATTGGCCGCGGATCGCGATGCTCGCTGCATAAAGAATCGGAATAATGGAGAATTGTGTTTTCTGGCGACTTTCGGGGGAGACGAACAATGAACGTCTTCGACTGGACCAAGGATCCTTTTGTCTATCTGAAAAAGTACGCCGAACTCGGCAAAATCTGCTTCGAAGACGTGGGCAGATTCGACGAATGCGATCAGATCCGGGCGGCAGTCGGAATCGTGCTGGCGGTTGTCTTCATCCTGACTCTGGCCTATATCGCCACGCACTTTTATCGCGAATATTCGGCTTATCGACGTGTCCGGTTGCGGCGGCTGGCAGAACTGGAGGTCGCCTCCACGGACGTCATGAACGAGTACCAATGGTCTGGCGAGAACGCCCTCGACTCCGGTCTGAGCCACGAGGAAATCATCCAACGCATCAAGCAAGCAAAAGCCCGACAGCGTGGGGACGCAGCATCCGCGTCCGATGACAAGCGTGGCGGAGATCCGGCCCTGGGTACCGGTATCCGTCCACGATAGACGGCGTCCCCCGGCGTAGGCGAAGCAGCGGCGCAGGCGGGTCGGAGGCAGATCGCATAATTGGCGAAACGTACCAAGCCTGGTCTGCTCGTTGCGCGCTGGCTCGCGCTCGCATCGACTAACGCGCGGTCAGCGAAAACGTCAGCGTCGCGCGCAATTGGTCGTTCTCCGCAGTGAGGTCGGCCACCAATAGCCGGTTGACCACGACTTCGTAGGTCGATTGCCGGGTGGCAAGCATGCGTTGCAAACCCTCGCGCACATTGATCTCGACTGCCCGCGGAATCGCGCTTTCGAGGAACTGCTGCAGCAGCACGCGGTAGGCCTCGTTCGATACTTCGTCCACCTTGATATCGGTGAGCACGATTTTCTCCCCGGAAAACGTCGGCAGGCCCGAAATCGCGACGCGAACCACGTCGCCGCTGCTGCCGACGCATTGACCGCCGACTTCCATCGCGAGCTTGCCGCTCACGCGGGCCTTGATCCGCACCCGTCCCTGCGAGAGGGTGACGGCGGGGGAATCCACGTATGCGTACTGGCAGGCGCTCTGCGCAATGAGGTGATACCGGCCTTTGTCGATGAATAACTCGTCCATCAGCATTTTCTGGATGGCCGTGTTGTGAATCGTCAGTTCGCTGGCCGGTCCCGCGGCCATCGATGCGTCCGGCACAAGGCCCGGTGCGATCGCCAGGGAACAGAGTAAAACGATGCGGAGTGTTTTCATGGTCGTAATCCCGGGAATTGAAATGCGAGTGCACTGTGGTTAGGAGTCGTTCTGTTTAAGAGGACGGTGTGTCGATTGAACAATCTGACAGCCGCAGGGCACGCCAAGTTGCGAGCCGGCAGTCAAAGTCGCGGGTCGCGACGATAGAGGAGGCGCCGGTAATTGCCATGATGGATCATTATTGCGACCTGCGACCCGGCCAATTCGGGAGCGCACAACTTTCGGCAGACGAAGGAATTGGCATGCAAAAGCACAAGCTCGGCCGCTCAGGGCTGGAAGTCTCGTCACTCGCATTCGGGGGCAACGTCTTCGGCTGGACGGCTGACGAGGCGACCTCAATGCGCCTGCTCGACCGTTTCGTGGACGAAGGCTTCAATTTCATCGACACGGCCGACATGTATTCGCGCTGGGTCCCCGGCCACAAGGGCGGCGAATCGGAAACCCTCATCGGCAAATGGCTGAAGAAAAGCGGCAAGCGCGACAAGGTTGTCATCTCCACCAAGGTGGGCATGGAGATGGCGCCGGACAAAAAGGGCCTCTCGCCCGCTTACATAAAGCGCGCCGTCGAGGATTCGCTCAAGCGCCTGCAGACCGACCATATCGACTTGTACCAGTCGCACACCGATGACGCGGAAACACCGCTGGCGGACACGCTCGGCGCCTACGACGGGCTCACCAAGGCAGGCAAGGTGCGGACTATCGGCGCCTCGAATTTCAGCGCCGAACGCTTCGAGGAAGCGCTCGCCGTGAGCAAGCAGCACCATCTCCCGCGCTACTAGTCGATGCAGCCGAACTACAACCTGTATGACCGTGCGGATTTCGAAGCAAAAATGCAGGACGTCGGCGTCGGACGGCGCGGAGGCAGTGCAAAAACCGGGGACGCGGTGCCCCCGTCAGGCCGAGACCCAACCGTACCAGTGGTGGCTCGGGTCGGCACCCTCCTCGAGATAACTCATCTTGATGCGGCTCAGATAGTCGCCGGGGATCTCGTTGCGCTTGGCGTTCACGTCCACGCCGAAGACCCGTGCACTGTTCAGGCCGAAGATCTGCTCCTTCACCGCGCGCGTCAGCGGCGCGTAGCCATGCTTCTCGATCAGTGCATCGGGAATCTCGAAACGCCGGAACGCTTCGATCTGCCACTGCGGTGTGCCGTACCAGATCGAGTCGGTTCCCCAGAGCACGTGGTCCGCGCCGAACGCATCGATCAACTGACCCAGCAGGTGGGCGCAGGCCGCGGGATTGGTCGTGACGAGTTGGGCAAAGGTGGAGCCCAGCTCCATGTAGATATTTTTGATGCCCGGATTCTTCTTCTTCATCTCGCAGAATTCGGTGGTCCAGGGCACCTCGCCGGACGCTTTCGCCGCCGTCACGCCCAGCAGCCCGGAGTGGTAGGCGAGAAAGTCGATGTCGGGGAAATCCTTCGCCGCCTTGATCAGATCGCGCGGATGGTTGTAATCCGCGACCGGTCCGAGCGGCAGACCCTTGTGGACGCAGAAGCGCTTTATGCCAAGCTGGCGGGCCTTCTCGAGCATGGGGTAGGCGATTTTCTCGTCGTCAACGAACCAGCCATGTTCGAATCCCTTGGGACAGGACCCGGTGTACCCCTTCCACGCGTCGACCTTCAGCGTTTGCGCCTGCATTTCCATAAAGTCGAGATCAGCCTGCCCCAACTGCGGCGTCACCAACCCATGAGCCAGCATCCGGCGCGACTGCGTGATGCGGTTGATCTCATCGCGAATGTGCGTCATTTCCTTCGGCGGAACCACCGCCTCCTGGGGATAAGGCCCGGGTGGCGTGGAGATGAGCCCGATCGCAGTCTCGCTGTCGAGGAACACCTCTTTGATGAAGTTCTGCCACGAAAGATCGGAGAGGGTGCCGCTGTCCGTTGCGAGCAGTGGATTCATCTGCTGCGCGCGCTTGCGCAATCGCAGGAGATTGCCTTTGGCGACGGCGCCCTTGCGCCCGGCTTCCGCATCCGCCGGGTCATATCCCGATCCGACATAATGAAGCTGCACATCGAAGATGAAGAGCGGGCTGCCCTTGAGCTCCTGCGCGGCCGCTTGATCCGCCGCCTCCGCTTCGGAGACATTGAAGAACTGTCCGAAGACCGCGTTCATTGCGAGGAACGACGTCGCCATTCCGCCGCTGGTGCGCAGAAAGTCCCGCCGGCTGAGCCCCAGCCTCGGGGCCAGGCGTCCCGCCTCGGCCAGGATGCGGGCCTCCACCTCGCGCTGCGCGGCGGTCTGCGGCAGCGGCGTAAATTCCTCATTGGACACAAGCCGCGTCGGGATAGGCACTTCCGTTCGCAGGCCCTGGCGCATTCCGGGACGGATACGGAACGCATGGCGATTCAGCTTCATCATCGGCTCCTCTGTTGAC
>JANMYN010000001.1:0-9474 GCA_031382195.1 Betaproteobacteria bacterium | reverse complement strand
TCGCCGACCAGGAAATCGCGATTGCCGTGCATGAAATGCACGCGCACGCCGCCATCGGCCAGCGCGCGGAATGCCCCGGCGATCTGCGTCGCATACGGTTGATCGAGGCCTTCGTCGCCGATCCAGTATTCAAAAAGGTCGCCGAGCACATAGAGCGCATCGGCCGCCGGCGCTTTCTCACGCAGGAAGCGTAGCAGCGTGTCTGTCGCCTCAGGCGTGTCGGACGACAGGTGCAGGTCCGAAATGAAAAGCGTATGAGGCATCGAAGAACGGCCTTGCACTAAACAGGGCTACAGGTTTTTATTTTGGTCACTTGTCACTTGTCACTTGTCACTTGTCACTTGTCACTTGTCACTCGCCCCATGCCCCTCAAACGATTTCCGCCTTCTTGATAACCACGTCCTCGGCCGGCACGTCCTGGTGAAAGCCGCGATTGCCGGTTGAGGCCACCTTGATTTTGTCAATTACGTCGCGCCCTTCCACGACTTTTGCAAAAACACAGTAACCGAAGCCGTCGGCGCTCGCGGCGCGGAAATTCAGGAAGTTGTTGTTCACGACATTGAAGAAGAATTGCGCCGTTGCCGAGTGCGGATCCGAGGTGCGTGCCATTGCGACGGTGTAGGCATCGTTTTTGAGCCCGTTTGCCGCTTCGTTTTCGATCTGCGCGCGCGTCGATTTCTGCTTCATGCCTGGCTCGAATCCGCCGCCCTGCACCATGAATCCGTTGATCACGCGATGGAAGACGGTGTTGTCGTAAAAACCATCACGCACATACTGCAGGAAATTCTCTGCGGTTACCGGTGCTTTTTCGACATCCAGTTCGATGACGACGTCGCCCATCGAGGTCTGCAATTTGACTCTGCTCACTTGGCCTCCACCAGTTTCACGTCTTCGATCACAACTTGCTGCTGCGGCACGTCCCGCGGGAAGGGGCCTCCCGCTCCGGTGGGCAGTTGCGCGATTTTCTCGACCACGTCCATGCCCTTGACGACCCTGCCGAACACGGTATAGCCATAGCCACGTACGGTCGGGGCGCTGAAGTTCAGGAACGCGTTGTCAGTCAGGTTGATGAAAAATTGCGCCGTTGCGGAATTCGGATTCTGTGTGCGCGCCATCGCGACGGTGCCAATGTCGTTTTTCAAGCCGTTGTTCGATTCAATGCCGACCGGATCGTGCGTGGGCTTTTGCTCCATCGCTTTGCCGAAGCCGCCGCCCTGGATCATGAAACCCGGAATGACGCGATGGAAGACGGAGTCCCTGTAGAAGCCGCTCTGTACATACTGCAGGAAGTTCCCCACCGTCTTCGGCGCCTTCTCGGGATAGAGCTCGACCGTGACAGCGCCGAAATTGGTCTTGATCTCCACTTGCGGATTGGCAGCGAAAACGCCGGTGCTCAACAGCAGGGCGCAGACGACGCCCAATAATCTCTTCATCGGATTTCCTTGGGATTTATCGAATTGCACTCAGCACTGAGTACTGAGCACTCAGTCCTGTTCTTTTAGGCCCCGCCCTCGAAGACTATGCGCCATTTGTTGTTTTCCTTGATCCAATACTGGCGCTTCATCATGCGATTGGAGAGATTGCTGCTGGCGTAGTCCTGTTCGAATGTGGCCACGGCCATCTCTTCCTTGCCGGGGTAGAGCAGCAGCGACATGTCGGAAACTTTGACCTTGATCCAGGTCTTTGCGGCATTGACCTGGTGCTTCTGCGCCGACCACTGCGCCAGGTTTGCCCCGTTCGATGCAAAATTGCGCGCGTAGTGCCGCAGATACGCATCGGTATTGCGGCTTTCCCAGTCTTGCCGCCAGTTCTCAATCGAGGAAGCCAGATCGGAACGAAGGGATTCGACTTCCCCGGGTTTCGCCCAGTCTATCGAGTCGGCGATGACGATCGGTGTCGAGCCAATCTGCAATTTGGCGGCAAGCGTCTCCAGATCCTGGTTGGCGAGCACAATGCAGCCGTCACTGGCGCGCGGCGGCCTGCTGTAGGTATCGCGAGGCGTGCCGTGCAGCCAGATGCCATGGCCATCGCGCCCGCGCATCCGGTCCCAATCATTCGGATAGCTGAGCGGATAGGCACCGCTGCCGTAAAAATCCGTGAGCTTGTCTTGCGGCAGACGGCTGACGACGTGATATACGCCCACTGGTGTTTTCTTGTCGCCCTCGCGCAGTTTCTCCAGCCCATTCTTGCCGATGGTGACATAGTAGTCGGCAACATAGCGTGGGGTCCTGCCCGTAGTCTCGAATACGAACAGGGTCGACTTGGCTGAGTCGAGGACCAGGGCCAGCTTTTCCTTTTTCGGCAGCTGTAACAGATAACGCGGTGCAAGTTCGGGCGTGGGCTCGAACTGCGACCGGACCAGGCGTACTCTCGCTTCGTCGCGCAATCCCGCGACCTGTTCTGCGGAGCCGCCTGATGCGTTGCCAATGGAATTGATCGGCCGCGCACGCGCGAGCAGCAGGTCGCCCCTGACCAATTGTGCCAACCGGAAATTCGGATTGGCGACGAGCAGGCTGTCAATGTGATCGAGTGCGGAGGAAAATTTACTATCGCGAATATCGAGCAGCGCGCGAACCAGCATGGCCTCCGGCGCGGAAATCTGTCGCGAAATGGACGCTGGTGTTAGGCTCATTGCCCAGGCGTAAGACGCACCGGCAGCGATGATTGCCACCAGCGCCTGAATTAGCGTCTGGCGGGAGCCCGACTGAAAGCAGCGCGTCGGCCTGCTCACTAGTTCATTCTCTCCTGGACGATTTGCCAGCGGTCGCCATTTTTTACCAAGGTAAGAATTTTGGCTCCGGACGTGTTCAATGTGTCGGACTTGTATCCTTGGCGGAACTTCACGACGGCACGGCCGTTGGCATCGAACGAAATCTTGGGTGATCCGACGCTCACTTCGATCAATTTGGGTTTGACGATGCGATCGCGCCGCGTTGCCTCCCAATTGGCGCGCGCTTCCCCGCCCGGCACCTGGAAGCCTGGTGCGTAATACGCCAGATAGCCGTCGACATCCTTGCTCGACCACGCTTTTGCCCAGCCGTCAACGGCCGCTAGCACGGCATCCGTTTCCGTTTTCGCGGATTGCGCTGCCGGTTTGGTGGAGGCTGTCGCGGGTTTATCGGTGGCAGCAGGCGCTGTGGTCGCGGCCACGCTGGGTTCGACCGGTTCCGGCGATCCCTTGCCGGGTACCACGCTGCCGGTGAACAGATCCTTGATCATTGCCAGCTTGGTCTGGGCGGCGGCATTGCTGCGATCCAATTGCAAGGCCTTGTCGTAGGCCTCGCTCGCCATTTTTGCGTAGACGTCACCCAGATTCTCGTGCGCAATCGCGTAGCTCGGATGGGTGCGAATCGCCATTTCCAGCGATTTGCGCGCCTTGTCGTACTGCCCTTGCGAGGCGTACAGCACAGCCAGGTTGTTATAGGGTTCCGGCAATTCCGGATAATCCTCGGTCAGGGAAGTGAACACCTTGATCGCGTCTGCCGGCTTGCTCTGCTCGGTCAGGATCAGGCCCTTGAGGAAGCGCGCCCGCGCATCGCGTGGATTGGCCGTGATGACCGCTTCGATCCTCTCCAGCGCACCGGCGTAGTTGCCCTGCTTGAACAGTTTACTGGCGTCTTCGTAGCTGTTGGCGGCAAATCCGGCCTGCATCTGCGACATCAGCAGCAGAGCGGCACCCAGCGCCAGGAGTGGAATTCGGTTCATGTGTTAAACTTTACCTCAATAAGAAACCATAGGTTATTGTAATTTATAGCAGATTCTACCAGCAGCGCCCCGTTGTCCACAATCTGAAAATAACCCGGGCCGGGCTCTGCTAGCTTATTCCCGCAGACATGAGTTTTCGCCACCCCCATGTTGAAGATATATAACTCGCTGACGCGTGAAAAAGTAAGTTTTGTTCCGATCTCGCCGGGCAAGGTCGGCATGTACGTGTGCGGCATGACGGTGTACGACTTCAGTCACCTCGGGCACGCGCGTTTCATGGTGGTATTCGATCTTGTAAAGCGCTGGTTAGCCGCCGCCGGCTTAGAGGTGACCTATGTGCGCAACATCACCGACATCGACGACAAGATCATCCGCCGAGCGGCCGAAAACAAGGAGTCGATCGACGCGTTGACGGCCCGGTTCATTCGGGCCATGGAAGAAGACGCTGCCGCTCTCGGCGTGCTGAAACCGGACCAGGAGCCGCGCGCCACGGAAAACGTCCCCCAGATGATCGACTTGATCGGTCAACTGGTGAAGAAGGGCCTCGCGTATCGGCCCAAAAACGGCGATGTTTACTACTCTGTGCGCGCATTCCGCGGTTACGGCAAGCTTTCCGGCAAATCTCTAGACGAATTGCAGGCCGGTGAGCGCGTCGAAGTGGACGCGAACAAACGCGATCCGCTGGACTTCGTGCTGTGGAAATCGGCCAAACCGGGAGAGCCTTCCTGGGATTCGCCATGGGGCAAGGGCCGGCCGGGCTGGCATATCGAGTGCTCCGCCATGAGCGAGCGCTATCTCGGCGAACATTTCGATATCCACGGGGGCGGACAAGACTTGCAGTTCCCGCATCACGAAAACGAGATCGCGCAATCCGAGGGCGCGCACGATCATGTGTTCGTGAACTATTGGATGCACAACGGCTTCGTGCGTGTGGACGACGAGAAAATGTCCAAGTCGCTCGGTAATTTTTTCACGATACGCGAAGTGCTGGCCAGATACGATGCCGAAGTTGTACGTTTCTTCATCGTGCGCGCGCACTATCGCAGCCCATTGAATTACTCCGATCAGCACCTGGATGACGCCAAGCAGGCGCTTACCCGACTCTACACCGCGTTGCGAGCGGCGCCCGTGGTGCCCGGCAATGTGGATTGGAACGAGCCGCAGGCGGCGCGGTTTCGCGATGCGATGAACGACGATTTCAATACCCCGGAAGCGATCGCGGTGCTGTTCGATCTCGCCAACGAAGCGAATCGCTCGAAGTCGGCGCGATCAGCAAGTCTGCTCACATCGCTCGGCGGAGTACTTGGCCTGCTGCAGCGAGATCCAAAGGATTTCTTGCAAGGGAAACCTCATGCCATTATCGGGGCGGGAGCCATCTCTTCAGGCGAAAAACTCGGAAATCCAACAATAAAAGCTGGGCAAACTTCCACGGGGAATGTTGCGGAAGCGATGAAGGCATCTGATCAGTCCGACGCGGAAGTAATTCCAAAAGGTTTTACGAAGAGTATCGATCAATTAATTCTGGATCGAAACGCGGCTCGAAAAGCCAAGAATTTTGCCGAATCCGACCGCATTCGCGACGAACTCCTCGCCGCCGGGATCGTTCTCGAAGACGAGCCTGGGGGCAAGACAACCTGGCGGCGCAAGTAGCGTGGTATCGCCACCATGAAAGAAGGGCCGCAGAGCGGCCCTTCTTTCATTCAATTAAGTATTCGGATTTACGGTTCGAAGAATTCGCGCACCTTGTCCATCCAACTCTTGGCGCGGGGATTGTGGCGACCGCCGCCGCGTTCGTTAATTTCCTCGAGTTCCTGCAGCATTTCCTTTTGCCGCGCAGTGAGATTCACCGGCGTTTCCACGACGACGTGGCATAGCAGGTCGCCATAGGATTGGCTGCGCACGCCCTTGATGCCTTTGCCGCGCAGCCTGAACACTTTGCCTGACTGCGTTTCCGCCGGAATCTTGATCTTGGCGTAACCGTCCAGTGTCGGTATCTCGATCTCGCCGCCAAGCGCTGCTTTGGAGAAGCTGACCGGCATTTCGCAGTGCAGATCATTGCCTTCTCGGGTGAAGACTTCGTGCGGGCGGATATGCATTACTACATAGAGATCGCCTGACGGACCGCCGTTGACACCCGCTTCCCCCTCGCCGGTCAGACGAATGCGATCGCCTTCGTCCACACCCGGTGGAATTTTCACCGACAGCATTTTCTGTTTCTTCAGACGCCCCGCACCGCTGCAAGTCGCGCACGGATTCTGCACCACCTTGCCGCCACCGTGACACTTCGGGCAGGTTTGCTGAATCGAGAAAAACCCCTGGGTCATGCGCACCTGGCCCTGGCCATTGCAGGTTGGGCAGGTGATCGGCTGGCTTCCGGGCTTCGCGCCGGAACCTTTGCAGGCCTCGCACTCTTCCATCGTCGGAATGCGAATGCGCGTTTCGGTGCCGCGCGCTGCTTCTTCCAGGGCGATTTCGAGGTTGTAGCGCAGGTCGGCGCCCCGGTAGACGTTGGAACGGCCGCGACCTGCGCCGAATATGTCACCGAAAATATCGCCAAAGGCGTCGGCGAAGCCGCCGAATCCGGCGCCGGCTGCGCCGGCCCCCATGCCGGAGTGCGCGTCCACGCCGGCATGTCCGTATTGGTCGTAGGCGGCGCGTTTGCCGGAGTCGCAGAGCACTTCGTAGGCTTCTTTCGCCTCCTTGAAGTGCTCCTCGGATTTCGGATTGTCCGGATTGCGGTCCGGATGATGTTTCATCGCCAGCTTGCGGTAGGCTTTCTTGATTTCCTCTTCCGAAGCATCGCGATTGACGCCCAGCACTTCGTAATAGTCGCGTTTTGCCATTTATTAGTTCTTTCGCTGCAAAGTCGCCGCCTTGCTTCGCCAAACGACACAAGGGGTGAGCCGGATTTCCGTCTCACCCCTCACACTTTCGCCTGACTACTGTCAGGCAGATTTCTTGTCTTTCACTTCCTCGAACTCGGCATCCACTACGTCGCCCTCTTCGGGTTTCCCGCTGCCAGCCTCGGGCTGCGGCGCCGGGCCGCCACCTTCCGGCTGTTGTTGCGCGTACATCTTCTCGGCCAGTTTGTGGGACGCTTCCGTCAAAGCCTGGGTCTTCGCGTCGATGGTGGCCTTGTCGGAACCCTTGATGGCTTCCTCCGCATCCTTGATCGCGCTTTCGATCCTGGACTTTTCATCCGCGCCGATCTTGTCACCATGTTCGGTGAGCGATTTCTTCACGGCGTGGATCAGCGCATCGGCCTGATTGCGCGCGTCAACCAACTCGCGGGCCTGGCGGTCTTCGTCCGCGTGCTCTTCGGCATCCTTGACCATGCGCTTGATCTCATCTTCCTTGAGGCCGGAATTCGCCTGAATCTTGATCTTGTTTTCCTTACCGGTGGCCTTGTCCTTGGCCGAAACATGCAGGATGCCGTTGGCGTCAATATCGAACGCGACTTCAATCTGTGGCAGTCCGCGCGGTGACGGCGGAATTTCCGACAGGTTGAACTGGCCCAGGCTTTTGTTGCCGGCGGCCATTTCGCGCTCGCCCTGCAGGACATGGATCGTTACCGCGGTCTGGTTGTCGTCGGCGGTCGAGAACACTTGCTGCGCCTTGGTCGGAATTGTCGTG
Organism: Betaproteobacteria bacterium; assembly: GCA_031382195.1. Lineage (GTDB taxonomy): Bacteria > Pseudomonadota > Gammaproteobacteria > Burkholderiales > JACQAP01 > JACQAP01. The sequence goes on along the minus strand of JANMYN010000001.1, from coordinate 2,136 downwards.
TTCTTCTGGATCAGTTTGGTCATTACGCCGCCGAGTGTTTCGATGCCGAGCGACAGCGGCGTCACGTCGAGCAGCAGAACGTCCTTGACCTCGCCTTGCAGCACGCCGGCCTGGATCGCAGCCCCGACTGCCACCGCTTCGTCGGGATTGACGTCCTTGCGCGGCTCCTTGCCGAAGATCTCCTTGACCTTGTCCTGCACCTTGGGCATGCGGGTCATGCCACCGACCAGGATGACATCGGATATATCGTCGAGCTTCACTCCGGCATCCTTGATGGCCATGCGGCAGGGCTCGACCGTCTTCTGGATCAATTCCTCGACCAGGCTTTCAAACTTGGCACGCGTAATCTTGATTGCCAGGTGCTTCGGTCCGGACGCATCCGCCGTGATGTAAGGCAGATTCACCTCGGTCTGCTGGGTGGAAGAAAGCTCGATCTTCGCCTTCTCGGCCGCTTCCTTCAGTCGCTGCAACGCGAGCACGTCTTTACGCAGGTCGATCCCCTGGTCCTTCTTGAACTCATCGGCCAGATAGTCCATCAAACGCTGGTCGAAGTCCTCGCCGCCGAGGAAAGTATCACCGTTCGTCGAGAGCACTTCGAACTGGTGTTCTTTGTCGACTTCCGCAATCTCGATGATGGAAATGTCGAAGGTGCCGCCGCCCAGGTCATAGACCGCGATCTTGCGGTCGCCTTCCTTCTTGTCCATGCCGAAGGCGAGCGCCGCGGCGGTCGGCTCGTTGATGATGCGCTTGACTTCCAGACCGGCGATGCGACCAGCGTCCTTGGTGGCCTGGCGCTGCGAATCGTTGAAGTAGGCAGGCACGGTAATCACCGCCTCGGTAACTGTTTCGCCGAGATAATCTTCCGCCGTCTTCTTCATCTTGATCAGAACCTGTGCCGAGACTTCGGGCGGGGCGATCTTCTTGCCGCGAACTTCGATCCAGGCGTCGCCATTGCTGTTTTGCGCGATCCTGTAGGACATCAGGTCGATGTCCTTTTGCACTTCTTTTTCGGTGAAGCGGCGGCCGATAAGACGTTTCACCGCGGACAGGGTGTTCTTAGGATTGGTCACTGCCTGGCGTTTGGCCGGGGCGCCGACCAGGATTTCACCATCGTCCATGTAAGCGACGATCGAAGGCGTCGTGCGCGCTCCTTCGGAGTTCTCGATGACCTTGGGCTGGCCGTTTTCCATAACGGCCACGCAGGAGTTCGTCGTGCCGAGGTCAATGCCGATGATCTTTGCCATGGTGGTTCCTTTGCTCGTATAAGTAGAAGTGTCTTTAGTCCTTGAAGATTTGGGCCCCGGGCCGGAAAATCAAGCCGAAGCCTTTGGTTTTGCAATGCTCACCAATGCCGGGCGCAGTATCCGGTCATTCAGACGGTAGCCTTTCTGCAGCACGCTGACCACCGAATTGGGCTCGGCATCGGACTCGACCATATTGATACTTTGATGTTTGTGAGGGTCGAATTTTTCACCCAAGGGATTGATTTCACGGACTGAAAATTTTTCAAAGGCCGCCGAAAGCTGCTTCAGGGTAAGCTCGATACCACTTTTCATGGATTCCGGAGTCGCATTTTGGCTGGCCAGGGCAGCCTCGAGGCTGTCGCGCACGGGAATCAGTTCTGACGAAAAATTTTCCAGGGCGTATTTGTGTGCGCCGGCCAGATCAATTTGTGCCCGCTTGCGGATATTATCGGCGTCGGCCTTGGCACGCAGCCACGCATCGCGATGCTCCTGGGCAGCGGCTTCGGCTTTTTCGAGCAATGCTTCCAGGCTTGACGTCGCCGCCTGGTCTGGATCGTTAGCGGCTGGATTTTCCGGCGCGTTTTCCGCGCCGGGTTCCGCTTCCTGTGCCGGGGCTGTCTTGTTCTGGTCCTGCATTCAATATTCCTCCTGGGACGAAATCGATGATTATCTGGGGGGCCTGCCCGCCGGTTTCAACCCCCGTACTGCTATAACCCCGGCGCTATACTGCTGCCCCGAGTCTGCGTGATCTTTTACTTGCGAACACGACCTCCAGGAGTTCTTGAAGAATGCGCAAAATAATATTCGCGTGCGTCGTGATGATCTCAGTGCCAATTATGCCGGCTGTGGGAGAACCGCTGGTGCGCCTGCACACCAGTTATTACTACATCGA
>JANMYN010000881.1:0-4055 GCA_031382195.1 Betaproteobacteria bacterium | reverse complement strand
AGGAAATCGAGCCGGTGGTGGTTGCCGGTGAGCGATATGCACACCAGTACGGCATTCGATTTGTCGCGGTTCAATTCGCCATGGGTGACGTAGGATTGCCTGTAGTCGCGCACCGATTCGCCCGACTCCAGTTCGAGATCGCCGAGCGCGGCCATGCGATGCTCGGCTTCGATCTGCCCGTTGGTCAAACGCGGATGCCTGTAGGGAGCCATTGGATCAGCAGTTCAACGCATCAAGCGCTGCGCTAGGGATTCAATTCGCGTTGCCGCACGCCGCTTCCAGTTTGGCCCAGTCGAACTGCACGCCGATTCCCGGCACGTCGGGCGCGATCGCCAGCCGCTGCTGGACAATGAGCGGCCTGATCGTATAGGCGTCGATCGGAAATGAATGCACTTCGATCCAGCCCGCATTCGGCTGGCCGGCAACCAGGCTTACGTGAAGCTCCTGCATGCCGTGGCTGCATACCGGCATTCCGGCCTCGCGCGATCGTTGCGCCACGCGGAGCCAGCCGGTAACACCCCCGCAATTGGATGCATCCGGTTGAACGAATGACAGCTTGGCATGCTCGAATGCCTGTTCGAACTCGTGCAACGTATGCAGGTTCTCGCCCATGGCGAGCGGCATCGCCGTTGCATCGGCAATGCGCGCGTAGCCCGAATAGTCTTCGGGATTCGTCGGCTCTTCGAACCACACCAGATTAAACGGTCTGAAGGCTTCGGCTGCCGCGATCGCCTCGTCCACGCTCATCGAGTAATTGGCATCGACCATCAGCGCAATGTCGGGTCCGATCAGCTCACGGACTGCCCGAACGCGGGTGATATCCTCGGCCAGATCCGGTTTGCCGATCTTGATTTTGATGCCATTGAAACCTCGATCGAGATAGCTTTGCACATTCGCCAGCAACTTCTCGAGCGGGAAATTAAGATCGATCCCGCCGCAGTAGGCCTTGCACCGAGTACTCGCGCCGCCGGCCATCTTCCACAACGGCTGGCCAAGACGCTTTCCGCGCAGGTCCCAGAGCGCGATGTCGATGGCCGATATCGCGAATGAAGCGACGCCCCCTCGTCCGACATAGTGGATGAGCCACTGCATCTCGTCGTGTAGCCCTTCGACGTCCCCAGCATCGCGTCCGACGAGGAAAGGCTTGAGATCATGTTTGACCATGGCGACTATCGCATGCCCGCCACGCCCGCCGGTGTAGGTGTAACCAGTGCCTTCGCTGCCGTCGTCGAGCCGTATCAGAACCGTGATCAACTCGAAGTGCGAATGGTCGCCATGTTTTGCGTCGGACAACACTTCTGACAGCGGCACGCGAAACAGGCGCGCAACCACCTCTTTTATTCTGGCCATGCCAACCTCTCCCGCGCTTCGTTGTACCCAGCGGGCCGTTGGGGCCGCTTGGCGAACTTCATCATACCCATCCGTTTTGATTGAAAAGAATCATTTCATCGCGTGTTGCCCTAGTCAAACATCACCACGGTACGGATGCCCTCGCCGCGGGCGAGTGAAGCGAAACCGTCGTTGATCTGATCCAGCCCGATGCGGTTCGTGATCAGCTCATCCAGCTTGAGCCTGCCCTGCAGATACTCATTGGCGATCCACGGGAAGTCCCGGCGGGGACGCGCGTCGCCGTAACTGGAGCGCACGATGCGTTTTTCGCCCATCAACGAACCCCAGCGGAAGCTCACGTCCTCGTTGACATTGATCTTGCCGAGCCAGACGACCTGCCCGCCCGGACGCACCGCTTCGACGGAGAAACGAAAAGTACTTTTTCTGCCGGCCGCCTCGAATACATAGTCCGCCCCTCGACCTTCGGTCAGCGCTTTGATCTGCTCAAGAGCATCTCCAGCCGAACCGTCCACCGTATGCGTGGCACCGAACGGCACGGCACGATCGAGTTTGGGTTTGCCCACATCCACGGCGATGATCCTTCCCGCATCCGCGAGCTTTGCGCCCTGCAAGACATTCAAGCCGACCGCGCCGCAACCGATCACGACGACATTGGCGCCCGGCTCGACCCTGGCTTTACGCACCGCCGCGCCGACACCGGTCATCACGCCGCAGCCGATGATGCAGGCGCGATCGAACGGAACCTCGCGCGGGATCGGAATGGCGCCGGACTCGGGCACGATGGTGTATTCGGCATGCGTGGAGGTAACCGAATAATGGTGCACCTGCTCGCTGTCGCGCTGCATGCGCGAGCGCCCGTCGAGCAGAAACCCCTTCGGCTGGTTGCGCGAAAAAGGCTCGCACAGGATAGGCAGGTCGCGCTCGCAATAGAAGCAGTGCCCGCAGTGCGGGTTCCAGGAGAGAATCACATGATCACCGGCTTTGACCTGGGTCACATCGCGGCCCACTGCCTCGACGATGCCGGCGCCTTCATGGCCGAGCACGATCGGCAGTGGATAGGCGAGCGACCCCTGGATCACCTCCAGGTCGGTATGGCAAAGCCCGCTGGCCTTGACCTTCACCAGAACGTCGGCCGGAGACAACGACGCCATCTCGAGGGTGTCGATCGTCATCGGCTCGTTGATTTTGTTCAAAACGGCAGCTTTGAATTTCAACTGGTCGCGCATTTAAGCGTGAAGCACGGAAATCACGAATCGAGCCCGCTCAGCCGAACATGTAATAACAGATCGCCGACGTGACGGCGACCATCAGGCAACCGAAGGGCAGCGCCGTCTTCAGGAATTGGCCGTGCGGCACCTTGGTGTAACCGATGGTCCACAGCGTCCACGAGTTGGTGGGATCGCAACTACCCTGCATGACCGTCGGACCCAGCCACAGCGCGTAGAGGTAGAGCACCGGGATTTCGTTATTGGAAAGGATGATCGCCAGCAGAGCCGCCCCCGTGCCGACGACGACCAGCGGGCCGCGATAGATGCTGCCGATACCGCCCAGCACCGCGAAAAACACCGCAGCTTGAAGGGTGGTGTGAGGCAGGATTGGATCGAAGATCGGCCGCAGGGCGCCCGCGACCTGCGGCATCTGCCCGGCGACGATGATCATGCCGCAGATCGTCCACAGGGCAGCTATGGTGGCGATGTCAGGGAAGGCATCGTAGAAGGTCTTGTTGAACAGGTTGAGCGTGCCCTGGAAACTTCGCTGCCTTGCGGTTAACGCGAGCGCCAGCACGATGGACAGCAGGAAGGTCGGAATGATCTGCCACTTGAACACCATGATCATGAACACCGGAAACACCGGCACCAGATAGGTGTAGTACGGCGTGCGCTTGCGAGGCGCCGGCGCAGCTCTGTCCGCCGACGCGGCGTGGCGCAGGCCGAGCTTGCGCAGGTTGATCCAGATCATGAGCCAGGCGATGAGAACGTAAACCGCCATGCCGATGAAAAAATAGGTCAGCCAGGGCGCTTCGTACTTGATGCCGGGGAAGAGCTTCTCGAACGTGCCGAACTGCACCAGGTTTACGAAGGCGCCGGCACCGACTCCCATAGTAAATACCGGCGCGGCCACGCGCGCGGGAATGCCCTGGCTCAGCATGATCGGCAGCGCGATAACGCCGATCGCGATGGCGGCGCCCACACCGTACATGGATGTGAACAGCAGCGCGGTCACAACATTGATGGTCATGGCCGTCACCATCGGGCGGTCCCCGGTCAACTCGACCGCCGAGCGGATCACGCTTTCCGCAATGCCAGTCTGGATCAGTACCTGCGCGAACCAGGCGCCGAATACGATGATGATCACGGCGGAGGCGTATTGCACGCCGCCGCCTTGCAGGATCTTGGCCTGGATATCGTTGATGCTGATCCCCGCCAGCAGCGCCCAGACGATGGCGAGCGCGAGCAGCATGATGATCGGGCTCTGACCGCGCACGATCGCCGCCACGACGAGCAGGAATACAGCCAGGAGCAATATGCCGGTGAGCATTTGTTATAGGGGCGAGGGATGAGGGATGAGGAGCGAGGATCGAGGGGCGAGGATCGAGGGAAAAGCATTAAATAGCAATTCAGACTCTCGGTCTGTTTTGAGACCCTCGCCCCTCACCCCTCGCCCCTCACCCCTCGTCCCTCGATCCCCGTCCCTAGTTCTTTGCC
>JANMYN010000831.1:0-2569 GCA_031382195.1 Betaproteobacteria bacterium | reverse complement strand
GTGCCGACGAGAAAGCCATAGTTGGTATAGAAGGTCGCGTTCAGTCCCGCGTCCTCGGCCGATTTGATCAGCAGCGCAAGGTCGCTGCCCCAGTTGCCGGTCAGCACCGTATCCGCCCCGCTCGACTTGATCTTGGCGACGTAGGGCGCGAAGTCTTTCACTTTCCCCAGGGCAATGAGTTCGTCTCCCACGATCTCGATATCGGGACGTTTCTTTTCGAGCATTTCCCTCGCCACCCGTTTGAAGGAATGTCCGTAGGCATAGTCGGGGTTGAGCATGTAGAGTTTCTTCGCGGCCTTTTGCCTGGACAGCACGCCGGTCAGGGCATCGATTTTCATGTCCAGGTTGGCCTCGAAGCGGAAGTGCCAGAAATTGCATTTCTCCTCGGTGAGCACGGTGTCCGTCGCACCGTTGTTCAGATACAGGATTTCGCGTCCGGGGTTGCGCTGGTTGTACTTGAGTATCGCGTCGGTCATGGCATGCGCAACATGCGAGCCGACGCCCTGGTTGATCAGACGGATGTTCTGATCGATTGCCTGCTTCAGCACCACCAGGCTTTCCTGCGGACTGGATTTATTGTCGAGCAATACCAGTTCCAGTTTGGTTCCGCCCAGCACACCGCCGCGCGCGTTGATATCGTCCACCGCCATCTGGATGTGACGGCTTCCCATCTCCCCCTGCAGCGCGGCCGGGCCGCTGAACGGGTCGATCACCGCAATGCGAATGGTCTCGGCGACAGCCATTGATATGCCGACTGATCCCCATGCCAGCACGGCGACCACACGGACGATTATTCAGCCTCCCGTCGAGAGTGAAAAAGTATAAGCGCGTCGAGAAGGCTGCGAAGTGGTCGCATTCCGGCTTACCGGAAGGCTTGAAAGCCTCGCTGTTTCAATCTACTATAACAATTGTTATAACGTATCGGAAGCGATTCATGTTTACCCTAAAACTCACTCAGATCGGCAATTCGGTTGGCGTCATTCTGCCCAAGGAAGTGCTGGCGAGACTGAAGCTCGCGAAAGGTGACGAGGTCTACATTACGGAAACGCCGGACGGCTATCGCATCACCCCCCACAGTTCCGATTTCGAGGAGCAGATGAAAGTCGCTCGCGAAATCATGAAGGAGCGACGGGCGGTGTTGCGAGAGTTGGCGAAATGACGGATTGGGTCTGGATCGATCCAACGGTTGTTTTGGCAGCGCACGAGGAGCAACTTGCGGAACACGGCGGTAGCGCAGGGGTTCGAGACTTAGGTTTGCTGGAATCGGCGCTTGCACGACCAATGAATCTGCTGGTCTACGGCGAACCCGACTTCGCCGAGCTCGCCGCCTCGTATGGCTACGGGATAGCCCGCAACCATCCGTTCGTTGATGGAAACAAACGGACTGCTTTCGTCTCCGTGGAACTCTTTCTTTGGTTGAATGGCTACCAGCTCGTTGCAAACGATGCGGCTTGCGTGCTCACCATGCTCGCCGTCGCGGCCGGCGATATGAACGAAGCGAGCTTCGCCGCGTGGCTGCGGCTCAATTGCAAGGCGCGAGTCTAGCAAAGTGAACAGGCCGGTGCCAATCACCGTGCGCGGTCGGGCTCGGCAAGATTCTGACCCACGGCGCACTTCAGCGCAGCGGCCGGAAAAACTCCCTGATCTCCTGCGCCAGCAGTGCCGGCTGCTCGAGTGCGGCGAAGTGTCCGCCCTTCGGCATCTTCGACCAGCGGCGGATGTCGCTATACATCTTCTCCGCCAGCGAGCGCGGCGGCCGCAGGATCTCTTTCGGAAATTCCGCATAGCCCATCGGCACGCCGATGCGCGCTCCATCGGGGATCGGCCACGGTCCGTGCATGCGCGCGTAGTAAGGCCAGAACGAAGACCCGATCGCGCCGGTCACCCAGTAGAGCATGATGTTGGTCAGCATCTCGTCGCGGCCAAGATAGCGGTCGAGATCGCCGCGGTGATCGCTCCAGGTGTGGAATTTCTCGACGATCCAGGCAGCCAGGCCCACCGGCGAGTCGGTCAGGGCATACGCCAGCGTCTGCGGTTTGGTGCCTTGTATCCAGGTGTAGCCCACCTCTTCTTTCATCCAGTGCGCGCGTTGCTCGAAGTAGCGCTTTTCTTCTTCGGTTGGATTTTCCGGCAGCGCGGTGTCGCGCCTGAGACCGAGCAGATTGATGTGGATGCCGGCAAGCCGTTCCGGATACGCATAACCGAGCCGCGAGGTGACGAATGCGCCCCAGTCGCCTCCCTGCGCCGCGAAGCGCTTGAAGCCCAGCACATCCGTCATCAGTTCCGCAAACACCTCGGCGATCTGCTCGATGGAGAAGCGCGGCTGATTCGGCGTGAACGAAAACGTATAGCCGGGCAGCGATGGCGCGATTACGGTGAACGCGTCCGCGGGGTCGCCGCCGAAACGCGCCGGATCGGTCAGCATCGGGATGATCTTGTGGAACTCGTGCACCGAGCCCGGCCAGCCATGCGAGATCAGCAGCGGCATCGGTTTCGGGCCTTTGCCCTCTTCACGGATGAAATGCACATCGATGCCGGCCAGCTTGACCTTGTACTGCTTGAAGCCGTT
>JANMYN010000823.1:0-3980 GCA_031382195.1 Betaproteobacteria bacterium | reverse complement strand
GTGGCTAAGTGGGTCGTCAAGCTCGGCGGAAGCCTTGCCAACTCCGAAGAGTTGCCGCGGTGGCTCGACGTCATCGCTACCGCAGGTGCGGGAAAAGTCGTACTGGTTCCGGGTGGCGGTCCTTGGGCGGATGAGGTCCGCGCAGCGCAGAAGCGCGAAGGTTTCGACGATCGCGTCGCGCATCGCAAAGCGTTACGCGCGATGGAGCATTACGGAAAAGTGCTCGCAGGAATGCGCACGAATCTTGTTCCAGCGGCTGGCATCGCGGATATTCAAGAAGCCTTGCGCAAAGACCAAATTCCGGTGTGGATGCCTTACGAAATGGTCGTCTCCGACCTCTCCATCCCCGAAAGCTGGGACGTCACCTCCGACAGCCTCGCCGCCTGGCTTGCCAAACAGTTGAATGCCCCGGCGTTGCTGCTAGTGAAACCCTTGAAGATCGATGGGCCGCAGCCGGGCATCGAAGACTTGGTGCGTCGAGGCTGGGTCGATCCCGCCTTCGCAAAATTCACCTCCGGCACGCATCTCCGGATTTTGTTGCTGGGACAAGGTGACCAGAAAGCGGTGGAACGCATGCTGATAGCGGACGATACAGTGGCAGTAACGAGTCGCGGTTAAGTGGTTTCCAAATCGGGCAACCGGGCGTTATGCTATTCGTAAATCAATCAATGTCCTGCTGTCCGGCCCTATCTTGAAATTGTCCGGCTTGAAGTTTTAAAGGGGACGCTGAAGTTTTAAAGGGGGAGTTTTAAAGGGGTGAACGATGAATAAGGGTAGCGTCCCCTTTATCTTACCTGTTCAAACAAACGAAAGGAAAAAAAGGAAAAGGGGACGCTACCCTTTGAGGAAAAAGCAGCTGCTAAACTGGGTCGGACCAGCGCATGACATTGATCTTCCTAAATAAGGTCGTAACATAGGGGCATTTCAGACGCTTAGAGGCGCATTTATGCAGGCAAAACGCACGCTTTAAGGAGAGTAGCGATGCCTCGCGCCAACCGCCACTTCCTGCCTGATCGCGTCTGGCACATCACCCACCGGTGCATGTGGGGCGTTATGGGGCGTTAGCGATCGCATCAATAAAGTGTTTTAACCAACGAAGGAGGACCCATGCAACCGCGATTAAGAATATTTTTGGTAGCGACCACACTCTCTCTATGTGGAGCGGCACAGGCTGATATTACCGTTCAAATGAGCACTGTTGACCAAAAAGGAATCGGGAAATCGGTTGGCCAAGTAGCTGTCAGCGAAACACCCTATGGTGTCGTATTCAGCCCCTCGCTTGCTGGGCTCCCGCCAGGGTTACATGGCTTCCATGTGCACGAAAACCCAAGTTGCGAGCCCAAGGAAAAAGACGGGAAGATGGTGCCCGCATTGGCTGCGGGCGGGCATTACGATCCGGCCGCAACTAAGCGCCATGGCCTGCCTTGGGGTGATGGGCATCTCGGCGATTTGCCCGCGCTATTCGTAGATTCCATGGGAAATGCAAATAATCCAGTATTGGCGCCCAGGCTTAAAATTGCCGATGTAATGGGACGCTCGTTGATGGTTCATGCCGGAGGTGATAACCACGCAGATCATCCAGACCCCCTCGGTGGAGGCGGCGCACGAATGGCTTGTGGTGTGATTCAGTGAGCGGTCGGGGAGATTGGTAACAAAATAGATTGAGGACATGGGTTACACGTTTTAGCAGAAAAATTATAGGGCCAGTTCTTCGGCGATCGCCGGACCCATTAACGCTTATGGCTCCAATGCTGCTCGTCACGCGCGCTCTCGGGGAAAAGTTCAGCAGTATTCAACCAAGCTGGACCATTGCAACTGAGCTGAGACGATCCGCGTCCCGCCTTGACATCGCGCGAGTCGCGCAGAGCGCGCAAACCTCACAATTGATAGATTTTGGCGTCGTGTGCGACCGCAGGCGCGTCGCGGCCACTTGATCCATTCACAGGATCTTTCTAAACTCACGGGGACGCTCCACCCGCACGCCGCCGTGGCAGGTATGCGGGTTGCACGGCATGAGCCGAGCGTCTGGTTCTACATATCGGGAGATAACAATAATGGAAGAATCTGCAGCAGCATCGGTCCCCGGATCGCCTCCCCAGGCAACAACGCTGCGCTCGCTGGACGACTTGCCTGGTCCGCGAGGGCTTCCTGTTCTGGGGAACGCGCTCGACCTGAAACCGAAAGAATTGCATCGCATTGTTGACGGATGGGCCGACGAGTTCGGCCCCATGTTCGTATTCAGGGTCGCAACACAACGAATTCTCACGGTCTCGGACGCCGAAACGATTCAGCAGTTGCTGCGCGACCGGCCCGAACGGTTCCGTCGGTGGCGCAAGATTGAAGGCATTGCGACCGACATTAAAGCAGACGGACTATTCACGGCTGAGAGTGCGAAATGGCGACGTCAGCGCAAATTCGTTATGCACGCGCTGAACGCTGGCCATGTGCGGGAGTTCATCCCCCGCCTCGAGGAGGTGGCCGGAAGGCTGCGTCGCCGCTGGTGGCGGGCAGCGCTGGCCGGAACCCCCTTTGACGCCCATGCCGATCTGACGCGGTTCACAGTGGACGTGACCAGCGGGCTGGCATTCGGCAAGGATCTCAATTCGCTCGAGGACCAAGTCGATCCCATCCAGAATCACCTCGATAAGATATTTCCAGCCGTTGCGCGGCGACTGACCGCGCTTTTTCCATATTGGCGTTATGTGCAGCTTCCGGCTGACCGCGAGGTGGCGGATGCCGTGAGGGAGATCGGCAAGATCATCGACGGATTGATCGTCGAGACGCGTGCGCGACTGGTCGAAACCCCGGCGCTGCGCGCCAAGCCCAGCAATCTTCTGGAGGCGCTGGTTGCCGCCCAGGACAAGGATGATGAAGGGCCTTCCGACGACGAAATCTCGGCCAACGTCATGACCCTGCTTCTTGCAGGAGAGGATACAACAGCCAATACCCTCTCCTACATGATCCACTTCCTGATGGAGTACCCGCATGTCCAGTCCGCGGTCCAGGAGGAGGTAGATCGGGTTTTCGGGTTGGCCGAGCAACCTTGGCAGGATCCGGCCACGCCCGACAGGCTGCAGTACATCGAAGCCTTTGCCAATGAGGCAATGCGCTGCAAACCGGTCGGAGGCCATATTTTGTTCCTGGAGCCGAACGAGGACGTTCAAATCCAGGACGTATTCGTGCCCAAGGGAACGCCCATCCTTGCGCTAAATGGTCACCCGGGCATGCAGGAAGCAAACTTTGCACAGGCGCATGAATTCCGGCCCGAGCGCTGGTTGCAAGCCGCGCAGGAAAATGCCGGAGCGCACAACGCGAAAGCGTTCATGCCGTTTGGCGCAGGACCACGATTTTGCCCCGGCCGACAACTTGCAATGCTGCAGATCAAGATGGTTATGGCAATGCTGTGTCGTGATTTCGAGATCAGCCATCAGGCGGATGCGCAACCCCTCGAGGATATCTATAACTTCGCCGTAAGTCCGATTAACGTCTATGCAATCTTGCGCCCACGCCGACCCGTCCGGGGCGGGGTCGATATCGAATTGCGCGACGGCAACCGCCGTATGTTTTTGGTCCCGATTGAGTTTCCCGAGCGTCGCGCCCGAGACCGGCGCAAGCAACCGGCAGCTTCGGTTACCTGAGAAAGGCTGAATTTCGGAATGGCCAAAGCAAACGCCCCGCGAATTGCGGGGCGTTTGCTTTGCTTCCAGGAAATTCGGTATGACTTGGGCGACCAGCGTCGCGTTCGTCTGGATAGATGCAAATCGACCGGCTCGACCGGGCTGAATCCGGGTCGGCTGCCGTATTGCGACCTGACGGCAGTCAAGCACGTGTGGGTCCGTGGGGTAAATCATTGGCAGCTGCGTTGCCGCCGGGCTCAAAAATTGCTTATTATTCAATGGTTTCATTCATTTTCGGCATTCGATGTCAAATTGTAACCATATGATACGACACGACATTCTCGGGAAGCCCCGGCCTGACGC
>JANMYN010000759.1:0-2284 GCA_031382195.1 Betaproteobacteria bacterium | reverse complement strand
GCGCCGACGCCGGCGATGCCGGTGCGTTCGTGCGACAGCAGGAATTTGGCGCAGGTCCAGCCCCTGCCTTCCTCGCCAACCAGATTCTGCACCGGCACTTCGACGTTCTCGAACCAGATTTCGTTGACCTCATGCTCGCCTTCGAGCGTGATGATCGGACGCACCGTGATGCCGGGGGAATGCATGTCGATCAGCAGAAAGGAAATACCGTCCTGCTTCTTGCCGCCACTGGACGTGCGCACCAGGCAGAAGCACAGATCGGCCCACTGCCCGTGGGTATTCCAGGTTTTCTGGCCGTTGACGATGTAGTGCTCGCCTTTGCGCTCAGCACGCGTCTTCAGCGACGCGAGGTCGGAGCCCGAGCCCGGCTCGGAATAGCCCTGGCACCACCAGTCTTCGCTGGAAAGAATGCGCGGCAGGTAATGCTTTTTCTGCTGTTCGGTGCCGAAGGCCATGATGACCGGGCCGACCATGTGCAGGCCGAACGGCGTCAGTCGGGGCGCACCGGCCGCGGCGCTCTCGTCCTCGAATATGAAGCGCTGGATCGACGACCAGCCGGTGCCACCGAACTCCACCGGCCAGCCGGCTGCAATCCAGCCCTTCTCGAACAGGATTTTCTGCCAGCGCACGTAGTCCTCCTTGCCGAGGCGCTTGTGCTCGAGGACTTTTCTCGACAGATCGCCAGGCAGGTGGCTGCGGATGAACTCGCGCACCTCGCCGCGAAATGCGGTTTCTTCTTTCGTGTAGTTCAGGTCCATCGGGAAATTCCTGGTCGGATCGATGCCGCCGGGCGCCTTCGAGCCATCGCGAGGCGCCACGCCGGGCAACGAAGGATAAGCGATGCTCCGGGACCTAAGCAAATCCAGGCTGGATGCCGGGTGCCGCGCGGCACTATAATGCCTACGCGAATCAACGCTTTTGCGCAGCCTCGCCCGAGGCTGATCGAGGAGGACACGGCCATGAACATGCCAGACGAAAAAGCTCTGCGACACTTGAATGCTTCACTGAATCTCGACGCACTGTGGATCCCCTTTACCGCCAACCGCCAGTTCAAAGCCGCACCGCGCTTGCTGGTATCGGCCAAGGACATGCACTACCAGACCCAAGACGGCCGCAAGGTGCTCGACGGCATTGCCGGACTGTGGGCCGTCAATGCCGGCCACTGCCGCGCCCCGATTGTCGAGGCGATCCAGAAGCAGGCGGCCACCATGGATTACGCGACCGGATTCCAGATGCATCATCCCGCCGCATTCCAGGCGGCTGAGAAGCTCGCCTCGATCACGCCGCAGGGCATGAACCGGGTGTTCTTCACCAACTCCGGCTCCGAGGCCGTCGACACCGCGCTGAAAATCGCGCTCGCCTACCACCGCGTGCGCGGCGAAGGCACACGGCGCATCCTCATCGGGCGCGAACGCGGTTATCACGGCGTGGGCTTCGGCGGTATCTCGGTGGGCGGCATGGTCGGCAACCGCAAGGCTTTCGGCAACATGCTGGGGTCGGTGGATCATCTGCGCCATACGCACGATCCCGCGCGCAACGCCTTTTCGCGCGGACAGCCGGAACATGGCGCGGAACTCGCCGACGACCTGGAGCGGTTGGTGCAACTGCACGACGCGTCCAATATCGCCGCGGTGATCGTCGAGCCGGTCGCCGGCTCGACCGGGGTGCTGCTGCCGCCGAAAGGGTATCTGCAGAAGCTGCGCCAGATCTGCGACAAGTACGGCATCCTGCTGATATTCGACGAGGTCATCACTGGCTTCGGCCGCACCGGCAAAGCCTTCGCGGCGCAGACCTTCGGCGTGACGCCGGACCTCATCACCTGCGCCAAGGCGCTGACCAACGCCGCCGTGCCGATGGGCGCCGTGGTCGTAAAGCAGGGCATCTACGACACCTTCATGGAAAAAGGCGGGCCCGACTCGGCCATCGAGTTCTACCACGGCTATACCTACTCCGGGCATCCGCTGGCCGCCGCGGCCGCCTGCGCTTCCCTCGACTTGTTTAAGGCTGAAAAGCTGTTCGAGCGCGTCGCCGAGCTGGCCCCGTACTGGGAAGCTGCGGCATACTCGCTCAAAGGCCTGCCGCACGTGATCGACATCCGCACGATCGGACTGGTGGTCGGCATCGAACTGCAACCGATCGCCGACAAACCCGGCGCGCGTGCCTTTGAAGCATTCCTGCGCGCCTACGCCAAAAACGTGTTGATCCGCACCACTGGCGACACCATCGCCATGTCGCCGCCGTTCATCATTGAAAAGGCGCAGATCGACCAGCTCTTCGATACCGT
>JANMYN010000742.1:0-1648 GCA_031382195.1 Betaproteobacteria bacterium | reverse complement strand
CGACGCGGGATCGACATCCCAGCCCTGGCGCGCGCGCACCCAGCCTTTCCTGGAAAAAATTGCGGTGACCGGCTCGTCGATGATCGGCGTTTCGATCACGGCCTTTTCCGATTCCTCGATGCGGGTGCGGCGCTTGTCGCCGAAAGTCTTGACGTCTTCCCCGATCTCCGAGATCACCAGTTCGGCCAGCACTTTCGGATCCTTGAGGATTTTCTCCAGGCCTTTCTGCTCCTTCTGCAAATCCTTCAGCTCCTGCTCGATCTTGATATGCTCGAGCTTGGCCAATTGCCGCAAACGGATGTCGAGAATGTCATCGGCCTGCCGCTCGGATAGTTTGAACGCCTTGATCAGGTCGGACTTCGGATCGTCCGCGTTGCGGATGATCTTGATGACCTTGTCCACGTTCAGCAGCACGATCATGCGGCCTTCGAGCACGTGGATGCGGTCGAGCACTTGCGCGAGGCGGTGGCTGGTACGTCGAGTCACCGTTTTGAAACGGAAGCGGACCCACTCCGAGATGATGTCGCGCAGGTTCTTGCCGGTCGGCCGGCCATCGAGCCCGACCATCACCAGGTTGATGGAAACGTTGCCTTCCATGCCGGTTTTTGCCAGCAGCATGTTGATGAATTCGGTCTCGTCGACTTTCGACGTCTTCGGTTCGAACACCAGCCGCACCGGGTGCGTGCGATCGGATTCGTCGCGTGCCTTGTCGAGCATCGACAGCATCAACTGCTTTTCGCGCGTCTGCTCGGGCGCCAGCGACTTCTTGCCCGGCTTGTTCTGCGGGTTGGTGATCGCGTCGATTGCTTCCAGCACCTTTTTCGTCGAAGTACCAGGAGGCAGTTCGTACACCACGACCTGATACTGGCCGCGCGCCAAGCGCTCGATGTTCCAGCGCGCGCGCACCCGCACCGAACCGCGGCCCGTTGCGTACGCCTCCTTGAGCTCCGCGCGCGGCGTGATGATCTGCGCCCCGCCGGGAAAGTCCGGCCCCTTGATGTGTTTCATCAGGCCGGCGATGCTGAGCTCGGGATCGCGGATCATCGCGATCGCCGCAGCGGCGACTTCATTTAGATTGTGGCTGGGGATCTCGGTCGCCATGCCCACTGCAATGCCGGAAGCGCCGTTCAGCAATACCACTGGCAGGCGCGAAGGCAGGATCGTTGGCTCCTGGCGCGTGCCGTCGTAGTTCGGGATGAAATCCACCGTGCCCATGTCGATTTCCGACAGCAGCACATCCGCGAACTTTGTGAGCCGCGCTTCCGTATAACGATAGGCCGCCGCTTCATCACCGTCGCGCGAACCGAAGTTGCCCTCGCCGTCGATCAGCGGATAGCGCATGGTGAAATCCTGTGCCAGGCGCACCAGGGCGTCGTACACCGACTGGTCGCCGTGCGGATGCAGTTTCCCGAGCACGTCGCCCACGACCGCCGCCGACTTGGTGCGCTTGGTGCCTGCGCGGGTATTGCTGGTCCACATCGAATAGAGGATGCGGCCCTGCACCGGTTTCTGCCCGTCGCCGACGCGCGGCAACGCGCGATCCTTCACCGTCGCGATCGCATACTGAAGGTATTGCGTGGAGGCGTATTTGCCCAGCGGCAGGGAATCGCCGAGTTCACCCGACAGCGGCGCGAAATGCGGCGGCAAC
>JANMYN010000741.1:0-3196 GCA_031382195.1 Betaproteobacteria bacterium | reverse complement strand
ATTTTATGCCAAGACCTTTCCCGATTCATCCGTTGGCGCGGTGCACCTCGCGCCGGGAGACTTTCCGTCCGGGAAAAAAGGAGATGTGTTGACGGTCGAGTTTACGGTGATGGGAATTCCCTGCCTCGGGCTCAATGGCGGACCCGCGTTCAAGCACAACGAAGCATTCTCGTTTCAGGTCGCAACCGCTGACCAGGCCGAAACGGATCGCTACTGGAACGCGATCGTCGGCAACGGCGGCCAGGAGAGCGCGTGCGGCTGGTGCAAGGACAAATGGGGCTTGTCCTGGCAGATTACGCCGATCGCTTTGACCAAGGCGATAACCGATCCCGACCCCGCCGCCGCCAAGCGCGCGTTCGATGCGATGATGGAGATGAAAAAGATCAACATCGCTGCAATCGAGGCGGCGCGCCGCGGTTGAAGTCGCAATCTTCGAAGCGTGGATCTCGGAAGCGCGGGGCACGACAAGGCGGAAATCTACGGTTGGTGAATCATGGCGCGCTACGGCAGGGCTGCGACATAACCCCCCGATGCAGTGGACCGAGCCGGCGGGCAGACTTCTTGTGGTTCGAGAGACGATGTGGCGCCGGCTCGGCCACTGATCGGCCCTGCGTTAGCCTTCACCAAGGCATGCGCCGCCGCCCGTCGCCCCATAGGAATACAGAAAGGTCTGTTCATGTTCGAACGCATTAAATCGCTTCATCGTGCGGACACCGCGCTGCGTCAATGTGGCAGAAGGCCCCACCATCAGCGCCAACGGACGCGCCGCGAGCCGCGCGCCGCTGAGTGACGTCAGGCACTCGAGGCAACCCATGGATGCATGCGAATCACTTTACAACCAGCCTGCCACCTCCTTCACGTTGCGTTTGTTCCTCAAGGAAGACACGTTCGTGCCGGGGCGGCTCATCGTGGATCTCGCCACGACGTTCCTGGCCGATCTCGTGTTGCCGCCATGCCGACCCAAGTGGCTCTGGACCAAGCGCGCAAAGGACGATGCGAAGCTGAATACCGGGGATTTTTCCGAACGCCGATGGAACGCCGCCGTGAAGAAAATCGCCGCCGGGGAAATCAGTGCGCTCACCATCTTCGCCGCGCACCCAGATTCCCCGACGCAGAAGGTATCATTCTCCGCGCTCGTGAACCCAATCGGATCCGCGGGTTATTCAACTTCGCTCCCCGGTACCATCGACATCACCTGCAGCGTTTCCTACCTTCGGCAGCTGGTCGCTTCCCCGGCAAAGATCGAGGCGCTGTTGCGGTTCGGGACGGCCGCCTGGAACGGCGTGCAAGGCGGGCCCGCCTATGGATACGGGAACCTGGGCTTCATCCCACCGAGAGTCCCGTTCAACCCTCACGGCTCTCAACACGCAGAATATCGGTTTGCCTCGGACCGCGACACACCGCAAGCACAGCGTCCTCACGAGATCCCCGTCGCCTGGATCGGATCGGACGTCGATGGAAATTTCGACCGGGCATTCTGCGCGGGCAATGGAATCAAGGGAGCGTTTTGGGCCAATTACCTGAGCGAGATCTACGTGAAACGGGCGGGTGGCGCGGAAGCGATCGGGGCGAGTCTGCCCGGGATCCGGATCGAGACGCTGCACGACGGAGGATTGCTTGTCGTGGCGACCGAGAGTCCGCTGCCGAAGGATTCGGAAGAGAATCGCCAACGCTTTCTCGCCGTTCACCGCGCACTGCAACCGGCCTTTCTGTCGCGCGAAGAGATGGCCGCAAACAAACGCGCTCTGCTCGGCTATTTCTACCGTGAACACCCGTCCGTGCTGCCATAAGCCTTCCCGGCGAGCTAAAGTGGCCAGGTTCGATTTTTACGGTCTCACTTTCGAGGCAGCGGGGGCGGTATTCGGCGCTAGGCGCCGTCTGCCGCGGGGCTTTTTCCAGTTCTTCGTCAGGCCACATCTGCAATAATCGTTTCACCTCGAACCTCCGCGTCGCCTTTGCGCTTCAACCCGCGCGCGTTACAGAGGCAAGGGGTCCACTGAGGAGGAAAGACCATGAAGATGCAGCGACTTCTACTCGCCCTCACCGTTGTCAATCTCGGACTCCTGACATTCCTGCTGCTGTCGCAGATCCGGCCCGCGTTGGCAAACAGCGTGGCGCCGGTGCTGCGGGGGCGTGCGCTCGAAATTGTCGATGAGCGCGGCCGGGTTCGGGCGTCCATCGATGTGCTGCCAGCAAAAACACAGCCAAACGGCGAGACATCCGCTGAGACAGTGTTGCTGCGGCTGATCACCGAGCGCGGACGCCCGTCGGTGAAAATCGGCGCGTCGGAGCAAACCGCGGGCATGAGCTTCGCCGGCCCCACAGGCACTAAAGACACGTACGTGATATTGGAGGCGAAAGGCACGGCCAGCTCATTGAGATTGAGAAACGAGGATGGCCGGGAGCAGATCGTCAAGCCGTAGTACCAGCCCAGGGGTCCGCTGATTCGCGGATGAAATCCCGAAGAGATCAGGCCCCCCGACGTTGTTGCGGTCTTGCGGTGCCCGGATTAGAGGAGGTCGTCATGCTTGCCGTGATTTTCGAAGTCTGGCCCGCTGAAGGAAGGGCCGCCGAGTATTTCGATCTGGCGGCGCGCCTGAGAACCGATCTGGAGCGCATCGACGGGTTCATTTCGATCGAGCGCTTCCAGAGTCTCGTCACGCCGGACAAATACGTTTCGATCTCGTTCTGGCGCGACGAGGAAGCGATCAGCGCATGGCGCAGGCTGGAAGCGCATCGGGCGGCGCAGAACAAAGGGCGCGCCGGCGTGTTCGCGGACTATCGTCTGCGTGTCGCGTCGGTGGTACGCGATTACGGAATGAAGCAGCGCAGCGAAGCGCCCGCGGACAGCCGCACGGCGCACGGCTAGCAGGTTATTGAAAATCGTACAAGACAACTCTCACCGCTGCAGCTTCAGCCGTAAGTGTTTCACCTTAAGGACGCAGCAGCTTCAGCCGAACCGGCTGCGTGCCAGCGCGGCGCCTGCGCCGAGGGCCTCAAGCTTGGCCGTGGCGATATTGCGGTCCATGGGCGCCATGCCGCAGTTCGTGCACGGCTGCAGACGTTCCTTCGGCACGTGCTTCATCGCTTCGGCGATGACACCGGCGACCTCGTCCGCGGTTTCGATCTTGTCGGACGCCACGTCGATCACGCCGAGCAGCACGTCCTTTCCCGCCAGCAGCTTCAGCAGGCCGAT
>JANMYN010000670.1:0-1932 GCA_031382195.1 Betaproteobacteria bacterium | reverse complement strand
CCACCACCGTTTCTGTCAGGACGCTCTCGGCGAGCGTTCCGACCAGCGTCTGCGGTTCGTCTACCTGGAACAGATAATCGGCAGGGTTGCGGATGACGTATTGGACAACCAGCGCAACATTGAGGATGTTGGTGTCACCCGTAAGAAGCTCAACGCCTTTGAGCGACTCAGAGTCCTTGTCGCGCAACTCGAAGCCGACGCCGATCTTCATTACACTGGTCGTCTTGAGAACGTCGACGCGATCCACCGGCCAAGGCATCGCGTAATGCATTCCCGGCCCGACGCGCGCGTCAATGGCTCCGAACCGGCGCACTACGGCGTGCTCATCGGCATTCACCACATAGAAACCGGAAGCGAAGTAGACCCCTAGCAGGGCAAATCCGACAATGCCGGTCCACCAGCGCCGCGCAAACATCGGAGCCCCCCCGAGCGGGCCAGCCTCGTTGCGAACGGATTCCTGACCACGATCGCTCATTGCGACCTCCCCTCCGGCGCCGGGGTTGGACGCGCGAGCGGTGTGGATTGCACCTGCGTTCCGGTCTGCGTGGACTCATGCCGCCTGATCGTCGCGTACTGACGCGAAGGGCTCACCGCGCCCTGGCGCGGCAGCGGTGCGAGCACGCGCAGTACTTCCGAATTGGCTGGAAGAAACAGCGTCGTGTTCGCGTCCATGAATTTCTCGTACGCCTGAAGGGTGCGCAGGAACTTGTAGAACGCCGGATTCCTGCTGAACGCCGCGGAGTAGATGCGCGTGGCTTCCGCGTCGCCCTCGGCCTTGACACGTTGCGCCAGGGAATAGGCCTCGGCCTCGATGTGAGTTTTTTCCCGGTCCGCCTGCGCGATGATCTTTCTGCCTTGAAGTTCTCCGGCGGTGCGGTACTCCTTGGCCATCTTGCCGCGCTCCGCTTTCATGCGTTCGAAGACAGGAATGCGATTCTGCTCGGGAAGGCTCAGGCGCAGCAGTTCTGCGTCGATCACTTCGATACCGTAGGCGGTGCGCGCGTAGGCCGCGACCCGCTCCCGGATCTCGCCGACAATGCTACGGAAGCGCTGGGTATTCCCGTCCGGCGCGATCATCGATGCCGCCAGGTGAGTGCCGATCACGGATCCGACTTCGCCGAGCATGACGTCGGCGAGGCGCAGATCGGCCGCAGATCGCGTGGCCAGCGTCACCAGGTAGCGCTCCGGGTCCGCGACGCGCCAGGTCAGCAGGCTCTCGACAACGATATTTTTCTTGTCCACCGTGAGATATTCGGCCGGTGCGGGACGCGAATAGGTCAGGCGCTTGTCCAGACTCACGACAGCGTCGAACGGCGCCTTCATGTGAAGTCCTGGTTCGCGCACCACTTTTACGACCTTCCCAAACCGGGTTACCAGGCCGAACTCGGTGACATCGAGGGCAAAGAAGCAGGCAACCAGCGCCCACGCCAGTAGCGCGATCGCGATTAGCGTCGCAATCTTGCGCGGTCGCAAGACGGCAGCGACGGGGTTCAGTAAGGTGGCCGCAGTTTCCATTCATTTGCCCCGGCTCATGCCAGGCGGTTGCAGCAGCCACATATCGAGCTCCTTGACGTCGCCCACCCCCGGCATGACGAATTTCTGCAGGCCCGGCAACGTTTCTTCGATGCTCTCGACCTGCAGACGGAACCTGGTGAGCCCGGGTGCGCGCTGGTATGCGCGGAGCTTCAGCCCGAAACCCGCGGCATCTCCCTGTGCGCGCAGTATTTGCTGATCCTTCAAGGCCAGCGCCTGCTCGATCATTGCAGCCGCCTCCGCCTTCGCCTGGTTCACGGTCTCGACCGCGAAGATGTTGGCCCGGTTGACGGTTCGCAGCTTGTCTTCCTGTGAACTGGCGACGTCGCGAAATGCGTCGTGGACTTCGCCAGGCGGATGGACATACAAAAGTTGGAAAGACAGGATTTCGACGCCGCT
>JANMYN010000652.1:0-7488 GCA_031382195.1 Betaproteobacteria bacterium | reverse complement strand
AGTCGTCTTCCAGGTGGCAAGTTCCAGCGCGTACGCTAGCGTGAGGGCGTCAATACCTCCAGACAGGGGCTCATGTTCGACATACTCGTCTTCCTGTTCGAAAATTATTTCCATGCCGGTGCCTATCCCGATCAAGCAACTCTTTGCAAACGCCTTTCTGCAGCAGGCTTCGACAGCCGAGATATCTCGCAAGCCCTGACCTGGTTGAGCGGCCTCGAACGCGTCGGCAGTAGCAGTGCCCGGTCCAACCTCACGCCAAGCACGGGCTTCCGGTTTTATACGGAGCCGGAATTGAGTACGCTGACGGCAGAGGCGCGCGGTTTTCTTCTATTCCTCGAATGCGCGGGCGTCATCAGCGTGTTACAGCGCGAACTTATTATCGAGCGCGTGGTGGCTCTGGACGAGCCCGCGGTAGATCTGGACAAGGTCAAGCTCATCGTATTGATGGTGTTGTGGAACCAGAACGAGACGCTGGACTCGTTGGTTCTCGAAGAATTGATTTCTCCAAACCAGGAACGCTACCTGCAATAGATCAGTAGAAACGGCGCAGTAGAAATTGGTGCAACAATATAGGTTCCCCGATCGCGGCACTTGCTCCGGCGCCACCAAGTTCTTATCATTCGGCCTCCTTTCCAGGCCGGAAACTCAATGTCTCAAAGTCTGTTAATCGTAGAGTCGCCTTCCAAGGCGAAAACTCTTAAAAAGTATCTCGGCCGCGGCTTTGAAATCGTCGCGTCCTATGGTCACGTGCGCGATCTGGAAGCGAAGGAAGGCGCAGTAGATCCCAGCGACGATTTTCACATGCGCTACGCGCTGGTAGAGAAAAACAAGAAACATGTCGACGTAATCACGAAGGCAGTCGGCAAGGCCAACAACATCTACCTTGCCACCGACCCGGATCGCGAGGGTGAGGCGATCGCCTGGCATCTTGCCGAGCTGCTGAAAGAAAAAAAATTACTGAAGAACAAGAAGCTACACAGGGTCGTGTTTTACGAGATCACCGAATCCGCTGTCAAGGAAGCGGTCGCGAATCCTCGCGGCATTTCGATGCCGTTGGTAAATGCACAGCAGGCGCGCAGGGCATTGGACCATCTGGTCGGCTTTAATCTTTCGCCGCTACTGTGGAAAAAGATCGGCCCCAGCCTTTCCGCGGGCAGAGTGCAAAGCCCCGCTTTGCGTCTCATTGTTGAACGCGAGCTCGAAATAGAGAAATTCAAGAGCCGCGAGTACTGGTCGCTGCACCTCGATAGCCACAAGGGCAAGCAGAAGTTCAGCGCGCGACTGGTTCAGTATCGCGGCGAGAAAATAGAGCAATTTTCGATCGTCAGCGAAGACGAGCACCGCAAGGTTGTCGCCGATATCGAGAAGAGCGCTAAAGGCTCGGCAAAGGTTGTCAGAGTCGAGCGCAAACCCAAGAGTCGGCAACCGGCGCCGCCATTTACGACTTCGACACTGCAACAGGAGGCTGTGCGCAAACTGGGCATGACCACCCGGGGTACGATGAGTACCGCGCAGCAGCTCTACGAGGGAGTGGACATCGGCGGCGGTACGGTCGGATTGATCACTTACATGCGCACCGACTCTCTTGCTCTTGCAAACGAAGCCCTGATCGATATCCGCAGCTATATCAAGAAGAAGTTCGAGCCTGATTACCTGCCGCGCGCGGCAAACGAGTATCGAAACAAATCGAAGAACGCACAGGAGGCG
Organism: Betaproteobacteria bacterium; assembly: GCA_031382195.1. Classification (GTDB taxonomy): domain Bacteria; phylum Pseudomonadota; class Gammaproteobacteria; order Burkholderiales; family JACQAP01; genus JACQAP01. The sequence continues at coordinate 5,781 of JANMYN010000652.1, read as the reverse complement.
CACGAAGCGATCCGTCCAACCTCAATCGATCGTTCGCCGGATTCCATTCGTAAGTTTCTTACTTCTGATCAAGCGGCGCTCTACGAAATGATCTGGAAACGCACCCTTTCCTGCCAGATGACGCCTGCAAAATATGATACGACGTCGGTGGATCTGGCTGCTGGCCGAGCGGACACACTATTTCGAGCAACCGGTCAAATTCTGGTATTCCCCGGTTTTATGGCCGTCTATCTCGAAGACGCAGATGATGTCGAGCAAGAGCAGGAAGCCAGATTACCGCAGCTCGAGGAAAAGGAGTCGATTCCCGTCGATCGCGTGTTTGGCGAACAGCATTTTACGCAACCGCCCCCGCGTTATACGGAAGCGAGTTTGGTAAAGACGCTGGAAGAATTCGGGATCGGCAGGCCTTCCACGTACGCAAACATCATTTCGACGCTCCAGGACCGCGGTTACGCCTTGCTCGAGAAGAAACGCTTCATGCCGACGGATATCGGCAGAGTGGTGAATGGTTTTCTGACCTCTCATTTCAATCACTACGTGGATTACGGTTTTACGGCGCGCCTGGAAGAGGAACTGGACGAGATTTCCAACGGGGAACGCGAGTGGATTCCGGTGCTGAGGGAATTCTGGAAGGATTTTGCCCGCACTCTGAAATCCAAGGAGAAAGTCGCTCGCGGCAGCCCGATGGAAGAGGCATGCCCAAAGTGTACAAAACAATTGTTCCTGCAGAACAGCCGGCGTGGCCTGTTTGTAGGTTGCAGCGGATATCCTGATTGCGACTACACGCGCCCATGGGGAGATCAGCCGGCGGGTCCCACCGTACTAGGCAAGGATCCCGCTTCGGAAATGGATATCCTGTTGTTGAAGGGCCCGTACGGTTTTTACGTGCAACTGGGACCCACGCCGGAAGACAAGACGCAAAAGCCCAAACGCGCCGCCTGGCCGAAAAATATTCCCGTCGCCTCAGCAGACCTGGATACTGCCCTGAAGATGCTCGCCCTGCCCCGCCAGCTTGGCGACCATCCGGAATCGGGCAAGCCGGTTGAGACCAATATCGGCCGTTTTGGCCCCTACGTGAAGCATGACGGTATGTTCAAATCGATCCCGAAGGCCGAGAGTGTGCATGACATCACGCTGACGCGAGCGGTTGAACTGCTGGCGGAAAAAAAGGCGGCAGGCGGCGGAGGCCGATCGCTGGGTGCACATCCGCAGGACAAAAGGTCGATCGCGGTGCACAGCGGCCGCTACGGACCCTACGTCAAGCACGGCAAGATTAACGCGACCATTCCTGACTCGATCGACCCGGCCAAGATCACGCTGGAAGAGGCGCTTGCGTTAATTTCGGCGAAGACCACGAAATCCGGAAAATCGGGAAAGCCCGCAAAACCTGAGAAGTCGACAAAATCCAAGAAGGGTACGGCGAAGAAAAAACCGGCCGCCGCCGGCAAACGCAAGTCCGTCTGAGGCTTGGGCGTCAAACGTCGAGGTTACGTACCCCGAGCGCGTTGGATTCGATAAATGCACGTCGAGGTTCAACCATGTCGCCCATCAGTGTAGTAAAAATTTCGTCTGCGGTAATTGCATCTTCGATCTGCGTTCTTAACAAACGCCGCGAGGCTGGATCCATGGTGGTTTCCCACAATTGCTCCGGATTCATTTCTCCCAACCCCTTGTAACGCTGGATCGATACGCCCTTCTTCACTTCGTCGAGCAGCCAGTCCAGCGCTTCCTTGAACTCGGTAATCCGACGTTCATGCTCACCTCGCTTGACGAAAGCACCCTGACCGAGCAAGCCCTGAAGAACGTGGGCGGTTTGCTTGATCTGCGCGTAGTCGCCGCTGCCGAGAAAGTCGCTGTCCAGATAGCCTACTCGCAGGTTGCCGTGCTGCATGCGCTTGATCGCCAATACCTGCGCCTCATTCTTGTGATCGTATTGAGGCTCGATTATCAGGCCCGGAATGCGGCACAACGTCATCAATCGCTGCGCCGATTGCTCGGCAGCGGCGGCATCAGCAAGACTGATCTCCGGATCTCTCAGCAGCGCCCCCAAGACTACAGGATCGATGCGCTTGCCCAGCCGCTCGATAACTGCTTCGGCAAGAATATAGGAGCGTGCCACTGCTTCCAGCGCTTCAGTGGCCAGTGCCGGGCGTTCGCCGCCAGGATTAAGTTCGGCATCTTTCAACGCAAGTCGCAACAGGTATTCCTTGAGCTCGTGATCATCCTTGAGATAGCGCTCTTCCTTTCCATGCTTCACCTTGTAAAGCGGCGGCTGGGCAATATAGATATGACCGCGCTCGACCAGATCGGGCATTTGGCGATAGAAAAATGTCAGCAGCAATGTACGGATGTGAGACCCGTCGACATCGGCGTCGGTCATGATGATGATGCGGTGGTAGCGCAGCTTCTCCGGCTTGTAGTCGTCCTTGCCAATGCTGGTGCCCAGCGCGGTAATCAGGGTCGCAATTTCCTGCGATGACACGAGCTTGTCGAACCGAGCACGTTCGACATTCAGGATATTGCCTTTCAGCGGTAGGATCGCCTGAAACTTGCGGTCGCGCCCCTGCTTTGCGGAACCGCCCGCGGAATCTCCTTCGACCAGATAGAGCTCACATAACGCCGGATCTTTTTCCTGGCAATCCGCCAGTTTTCCCGGCAGTCCAAAGCCCTCGAGCACACCTTTGCGGCGCGTCATTTCACGCGCCTTGCGCGCTGCCTCGCGCGCGCGCGCCGCATCGATGATCTTGCTTACGATGACTTTCGCGTCAGCTGGCCTTTCAAGAAGCCAGTCATGCAGCGTTTGGGAAATCGCATCTTCCACAACCGGGCGCACCTCGGACGAAACCAACTTGTCCTTTGTCTGCGACGAAAATTTCGGATCGGGTAGCTTCACCGAAAGAATGCACGTAAGACCTTCACGCATATCGTCGCCAGTGGTCTCCACTTTCGCTTTCCTGGCCAGTTCGTTGGCTTCTATGTACTGATTGAGAGTACGCGTCATCGCCGCTCTGAGCGCCGTCAAATGGGTGCCGCCGTCGCGCTGCGGAATATTGTTTGTAAAGCACAGAACCGATTCCTGATACGAGTCGTTCCATTGCATCGCAACTTCGACTCCGATGCCTTCGTGCTCGCAGACTGCGTGAAAGATATTCGGATGTAAGACCGTCTTCGCCCTGTTGATGTATTCGACGAAGCCCTTAACGCCTCCCACGAAGGCGAATATTTCTTCCTTCCCCGTGCGCTGATCCTGCAGTTCAATGCGAACCCCATTGTTCAGGAATGACAGTTCACGCAGGCGCTTTGCCAAGATGTCGTAGTGGAACTCGATACGGCCGAAAACTTCGGGACTTGGATGAAAATGAATTTCGGTTCCGCGCCGCTCCGTCGTTCCCACTATCGCCAGAGGGGCAACCGGATCGCCATTTCGAAATTCCATGGAATTAACGTGCCCGTCACGCCGAATCGTAAGCTTCAACAAATCCGAAAGGGCATTGACAACGGAGACACCAACCCCGTGCAGGCCACCGGAAATTTTGTAGCTATTGCTGTCGAACTTTCCACCCGCATGCAAGACGGTCATCACGATCTCGGCTGTTGAACGACCGGCCTCGTCTTCGGGATGAATGCCCGTGGGAATGCCGCGCCCGTTATCCACGACGCTGACCGAGTTGTCGGAATGAATGACTACTTTGATTTCATTGCAGTGCCCGGCCAATGCCTCGTCGATCGAATTATCGAGAACTTCGAACACCATATGATGCAATCCAGTTCCATCACTGGTATCGCCGATGTACATGCCGGGGCGTTTGCGAACCGCCTCGAGACCTTTGAGTACCTTGATGCTGTCGGAATTGTATTCGGATGAAGGCATTGATGGTTTTCGATAATGATCAGATGCGCATCGGCATCACGACATACTTGAAATCTTTGTTTCCCGGTATCGAGATCAGCATGCTGCTATTGGCATCACCCACTGCACAGTCAATCTCCTCGGTATCGATATTATTCAGGACGTCCAGCAAATAGACGATATTGAATCCAATATCCAGCGGCTCGCCAGTATAGGCCACACCCAGCTCTTCTTCCGCCTCCTCCTGCTCTGCGTTGCTGCATATGATGCGCAGGCTGTCCGCCGCCAGGACCCAGCGCACGCCACGAAATTTTTCATTCGACAGTATGGAAGCGCGTTGCAACGCTTGCTGCAATATGATCCGGCCAACGGCGAAATGCTTCGTGTAATTGGTAGGGATGACGCGTGTGTAATCCGGGAACTTGCCGTCGACGACCTTCGAAACTATATCAATCCCTGCAAAAATGAACCGTACCTGATTTGACAGTAACTGAATTTCAACTTCGTCTTCGCTGTTTTCGAGAAGCTTAGCCAACTCGAGGACCGCTTTTCTCGGGATGATCACTTCTGAACGCGCGACCTCTATGGTTAGTGTTGTCGAGGCATATGCCAGACGATGACCGTCGGTCGCCACCATCGTCAGTTCCTTGCCCTCCGCAACGAGCAGAAGTCCGTTCAGGTAATAACGAATGTCCTGCTGCGCCATGCCGTACTGCACCAGGGATAGCAGATCCCTGAAAGCCTTTTGCGGGAGTTTCACGCTCGCCGCAGGAGAACCACCTTCCGCAAGTCGTGGGAAATCCTGAGCCGGTAGTGTCTGCAGATTGAATTTACTTTTGCCTGCCTTCACCTGCAGTCGTCCGTCCTGGGCGTCCAGTGCCACGGCTGTATTTTCGGGGAGCGCTCGCAATATGTCCTGTAATTTTCGCGCCGATACCGTAACAGCATGATCAGCGACGGCCTTATCCAGTATCGCTGACGTCGCAATCTGAATCTCAAGGTCAGTGGCTACGAGATTCAGATTATTGCCGCGGGTTTCGATCAGGACGTTGGAAAGGATCGGCAACGTATGTCGGCGTTCCACAATTCCAGAAACTGCCTGCAGGGGTTTCAGCAGCACGTCCTTGTCTATATCCAAGATTTTCATTCTTTAAACCTTGATAGTAATAATAGAGTCTGGCAAGTCTGTTAGACCTGAGATAAAAAGCAATGACACCAAGTACATCGCGTGTTGTGGAAACCACGTATAGGCGGTGCATGAGTTGTGGATAAAACCCAACTTAGAAATTTTCGAGGAGTTTTCAACAATTCATACCTGGCTTATCAACCGCGCAGTGTCTGCAGAAGCGCAATGAAGTCGCGCGAGATTTCCGGGTGACTGGCGCGAAGATCGACGATTTTCCGGCATGCATGGAGAACCGTCGTATGATCCCGGCCGCCAAAGGCGTCGCCGATATCGGGAAGGCTTAATTGTGTGAGTTCCTTGGCCAAAGCCATTGCCATCTGTCGCGGACGAGCTACGGTTCGAGATCTTTTTTTCGAATACATGTCCGATACCTTGATCTTGTAGTAGTCCGCGACGATGCGCTGAATGTTGTCGACCGATACCTGACGCACTTGCACAGCCAGCAGATCCTTCAGTGCTTCCCGAGCGAGATCAAGAGAGACCTTCGCATTGGCGAATTTTGCATAGGCCAATACGCGCTTCAGGCCACCTTCTAGTTCACGTACATTCGACTGGATGTGATTGGCGATAAAAAACGCGACGTCTTCGGCGAGATTTACGCGGTCAGCCTCGGCTTTTTTCAGCAAGATGGCGACTCTCATTTCAAGTTCGGGAGGTTCGATGGCTACGGTCAGACCCCAGCCGAACCGCGAGATTAGTCTGTCTTCGATGCCCGCAATCTCTTTTGGATAAGTATCGCAGGTGA
>JANMYN010000616.1:0-2415 GCA_031382195.1 Betaproteobacteria bacterium | reverse complement strand
TGGCCAACAAGCCCTGGAGATTGATTTTTTGGCCGGCGCGCTCGGTCGCAACAGCGATGCGAGCGCAAAGCGATGATCGAACCCGATCACCGGTTGCCCGTGGTTCGACAGGCGCAGTTGCTGGAGTTGTCGCGCTCATCGATCTATTACCGTCCCCGGCCCACCTCGGGTGAGGATTTGGCCCTGATGCGCCGCATCGATGAACTGCACCTGGAGCACCCGTTCGTCGGCAGCCGCATGATGCGCGACTTGCTCAAGGGTGAAGGCCACTTCATCGGTCGCAAGCACGTCGCGACGCTGATGCGCACGATGGGCATTGAGGCGTTGTACCAAAAGCCCAACACCAGTGGGCGCCATGCGGCGCACCCGATCTTCCCCTACCTGCTCAGAGACGTGACGATTGAGCGCCCGAATCATGTTTGGGCGATGGACATCACCTACGTGCCGATGGCCCGAGGGTTTGTCTATCTGGCAGCGGTCATGGACTGGGCGAGCCGGCGGGTGCTCGCCTGGCGCGTATCGATCAGCATGAATACCGAATTCTGCATCGAGACGCTGGAAGAAGCCCTTGCCCGCCACGGCACGCCCGAGATCTTCAACACCGACCAGGGCAGCCAGTTCACCAGTCTGGCGTTCACCGGCGCGCTCCAGGCACGCGGCATTCGCATCAGCATGGACGGCAAAGGTAGCTGGCGCGACAACGTCTTCGTCGAGCGGCTCTGGAAGTCGATCAAGTACGAGGAGATCTATCTGCATGCCTATAACAGCGTCAGCGATGCGCGGGCTGGCATCGGAAAGTACTTCATGTTCTACAATCAACGCCGCCCGCATTCCGAACATGGTGGTGAGACCCCAGCAACAATGTACTTTGACAACCTCGAACTGAAGAGGGCAGCATGACCATGATCCGGGTTACCCACCGTGCCTCGCGGCCCCGTGGATAACCCACCACCGGCAGAGACTCCACTTATAAACTCGGAAAATCTGTCCAAATGCTTGGGGCCACTTCTAATCCCCAATCACCAATTACCGTGCATTGGCGGTCAAAGACCGCCAATGCACAGGTATTTGACCTCCAGATACTCTTCGATCCCGTACTTTGATCCTTCTCTGCCGATGCCGCTTTGCTTGACGCCGCCGAAGGGAGCGACTTCGTTGGAGATCAAGCCGGTGTTCACGCCGACCATGCCGGATTCGATCGCCTCGCCAACGCGCCAGATGCGGCCGATGTCGCGCGCGTAGAAATACGCGGCCAGCCCGAACTCGGTGTCGTTGGCCATGGCGATCGCTTCTTCTTCGGTCTTGAAGCGGAACAGCGGCGCCACGGGGCCGAAGGTTTCCTCCTTCGTCACTTTCATTGTCGTGTTCACGCCGGTCAGCACGGTCGGCTCGAAGAACAGGCCGCCGAGTGCATGCTTCTTGCCGCCGACCAGGACTTTAGCGCCTTTGGCCAAGGCATCCGCGATATGTTCCTCGACTTTTTTCACCGCATTCTCGTCGATCAGCGGCCCGGCGTTGACGCCGGACTCCGTGCCCGGCCCCACTTTGAGTGCCTTTACTTTTTCCGCCAGCTTGGCGGCAAATTTATCGTAGACACTATCCTGCACCAGAATGCGGTTGGCGCATACGCAGGTCTGGCCGTTATTGCGATATTTGGAGATCATCGCGCCCTCGACGGCGGCATCGAGATCGGCATCGTCGAACACGAGGAACGGCGCATTGCCGCCCAGTTCCAGCGAAACCTTCTTGATGGTCTCCGCACTCTGCTTCATCAGCACGGCGCCGACTTCGGTGGAACCGGTAAAGCTTATTTTTCGAACCGCCGTATTCGAGGTCAGTTCGCCGCCGATTTCTTTTGCGCTGCCGGTGACGATGTTGATCACACCCTTGGGCACGCTGGCGCGTTCGGCAAGCTCCGCCAGCGCAAATGCCGAGTACGGCGTCTGCGTCGCCGGCTTGATCACCACCGTGCAGCCCGCCGCCAATGCGGGCGCGGCCTTGCGCGTTATCATGGCCGCCGGAAAATTCCACGGCGTGATCAGCCCGCACACGCCGATCGGCTGCTTGATCACCACCAGGCGCTTGTCAGCCTGGTGCTGCGGAATCACGTCGCCGTATATGCGCTTTGCTTCTTCGGCGAACCACTCGATGAAAGACGCGGCGTAGGCGATTTCGCCCTTGGCCTCGGCGAGTGGCTTGCCCTGCTCCGTGGTCATCAGCAATCCCAGATCGTCGGTGTTCGCGATCATCAGCTCGAACCACTTGCGCAGGATATTGGCGCGCTCCTTCGGTAACTTCGCGCGCCAACCCGGCAGCGCCGCGCTCGCGGCCTCGATGGCGCGCCGCGTTTCCGGGGCGCCCATTTTCGGAATGCTGCCGATCACCGCTCCGTTGGCGGGATTGGTGACGTTGATC
>JANMYN010000590.1:0-1940 GCA_031382195.1 Betaproteobacteria bacterium | reverse complement strand
GGCAAAGTGCGCTACATCGGGCTGAGCAATCATGCCGCCTGGCAGGTTATGAAGGCCGTTTCGATTTCGCAGCATCGCGGCTGGAACCGGTTCGAAAGCGTGCAGGCTTACTATTCCCTTGCGAGCCGCGATCTCGAACGGGAAATTATCCCCGTCGCGCTCGATCAGGGACTGGGCATCCTGGTCTGGAGCCCGCTGGCGGGCGGTTTGCTATCGGGAAAATTCGCCGAGAACGACAAAGGCCCCGACGGCGCGCGACGCACCAGCTTCGATTTTCCGCCGGTCGATCGCCCTCGCGCTTTCCGCTGCGTCGAAGCAATGCGGCCAATGGCGAGCGCCCATGGCGTGTCCGTTGCACGCATTGCGCTGGCTTGGCTGCTGCACCAACCGGCGGTCGCAAGCGTGATTGTCGGCGCGAAGACGAAGCAGCAACTCGCCGACAACATCGCGGCAACGGACCTGCGGTTATCCGAGCCTGAACTGAAATCCCTGGACGAAGCCAGTCAGTTGCCGCCCGAGTATCCGGGGTGGATGTTCGATCGGCAGAACCGCGACCGGTTTCCGGGAGGCGTCATTACCTGAAAAAGGGCAGGTGAAAGGGGAAAGTAAGTTCCCAAGGCTCTGGTTCTTTCCTCTTTCCTCATTCACCTCTCACCTTTTACCTTTCCTCTTTTCTCTCCGGCGCGCGTCCTGCGCGCGGCGTTTCACTACGTTACATTGCAAACGTAAACGCTGCGCACGAACCTCGCGTTAAGGGATCAGCGGCAACCGGTATAGGAATCGTCGGGCAGTTTCGGCATTCCGGCTGCAGCACTTACTCTCAACAGGAGATCACAATGAGCAAGACTTTCACGATACGCAGCAGCATGCTGGTGATGAGCCTGCTCGCCGCTTCGGGTTTCGCAGCCGCAACGGACGAATCGCCAGGGAACCTTCCCCGGGGCAAACATGCGCAGCACCGGCACTTCGATCCAGTTGCGCATACACAACGCAGTCTCGACAAGCTCGCACAAAAGCTCAACCTGAAGGATGAGCAGAAATCCGCATGGCAGGCTTACGCCGACAACGCGATTTCACGCGCGAAGGAAAGAACGGCAAAGATGGAAGAGCATCGTTCGCACAAAGCAGAAGCGCGCGCGGAGGTCGATACGGCAACCAAGCTGGACAAGATTTCGCTGGCAATGCGCGAACGCGCAGATCACTTGCAGAAAATCGCCCAAGACACCCGCACTTTCGAAGGTGTACTGTCGCCTGAACAGAAGACGATCTTCGATCTTTATTGGAAAGCGCAGTTTCATCAACGGATGGGCCATCGTCCATTGGCATGAGCTTCAAGCAGTAGATGCACTGGCGGCCGGACGGAAATGTCCGGTCGTTTCTTGTCGGGCCGGACCAAAACGGCAAAAATGTCCGCGCACGCCAATACGTGCATGGCCGACGACGGCAGAACGATGCAATAACTTGTGAGCGCGGCAACAAAATATTGTGGAGCCAGCAATAGCTTGAAATCGCGCGAGTGCTCGATGCATGCCCGGAGGGATTCAACCGGTCTGCGGCTGTTACGAGTACCATGGAGTTCCAACCATCCGATCGGAATCGTCATGTCAGCCCCAGCTACCGTACGACCTGCAGATCCTGTACGCGAGCTGGCAGCGAATATTTATGTCGAACTGGTCTGCCGCAACGTCGTCGTCACCGATAGCGCCGCGCAGATCAAGTCCAACCCGGAGAACCTCGCCAGGATCAGCTTCAAGCTGGCCGAAACATTTCAGCGCGTCGACGTCGAACTCAAAGCCCCGTCGATGCCGAAGAACCAGGAATTCGACATGAAGGCCGCCAGCCTGCCCGGGTGGGACGCGGGAAAGCCAGGGTAGGTTCGGCGGCATCCGCGCCGAACGACAGCAGCACGACGATAAAAAAAGCCCGGTTTCCCGGGCTTT
>JANMYN010000069.1:0-3362 GCA_031382195.1 Betaproteobacteria bacterium | reverse complement strand
CCTTGCTCATGTGGATCGTGGAGTGGTCGGGACAGTTGTACAATGAGATTGTCTCACTTCAATCAGTTAACTTAATCAGAATCTGGAGGAGTTTCACATGACCATCAAGGTAGGCGACAAGCTTCCCGCAGGCGGCGCTTGCCGTAAATATAGTCGGCGTTTTCCGAGCGGTCGCCGTTTGAAGCCGCCCACTGGATGACTTTCACCAACTCCGGACGTTCCTTGTCGAGCAGATTCAGCGCCTCGTCCTTCAGGCGCTTGAATCCGGCAGGCGTAATGTAGTTCTTCAGGCCCGTCGGAAGCGGTGGCGCTTCGGCGTCCAGTTCGTCGTCGTCCTGGTCAGTTTCCTTGCTGAATGCCTTGCTCATGTTGATCGTGAGGCGGTCGGGACAGTTGTACAATGAGATTGTCTCATTTCATTCAATCAATTTAATCAGAATCTGGGGGAGTATCAGATGACCATCAAAGTAGGCGACAAGCTTCCTGCCGGCACACTGTGGGAATTCATCGAAGACGAAACGCCGGGATGTACCATCGGCCCGAACGCATTCAAAGTGGAAGAGCTCGTGGGTGGCAAAAGGATCGCGATTCTGGGACTGCCCGGCGCATTCACGCCTACCTGCTCGGCCAAGCACCTTCCCGGTTTCGTCAAACTGGCCGACGAGTTTCGCAAGAAGAAAGTGGATGAAATCTGGTGCCTGTCGGTCAACGACGCCTTCGTCATGGGTGCGTGGGGCAAGGAGCAGGGCACCAAAGGCAAGGTGCGCATGATGGCCGATGGTAGCGGACAGTATTCCAAGGCCCTCGGCCTGGAATTCGACTTGATCCAGCGCGGCATGGGCGTGCGCTCGCAGCGCTACTCGATGCTGGTGGTGGATGGCATGGTCAAAGCGTTGAATCTGGATCTGCCTGGAAAATTCGAAGTCAGCAACGCGGAGACGCTGCTGAAACAGGCCGAGAAGGTGACGCAGTTCATCCCATAAGGCCGGTTGTGGTGCGCACGTTTTCAATGGATGCAGGGATGATGAAGCGACTGGCCGGTCTGTGCCTGCTGGTCGCTTCGCAGTCGGCGCTCGCAGCTGATCTCCCGCCACCCGCCGACTTGCAGGGTACGGGAGGCAAGCTTGTCGCGAATTCTCATGGCCTGCTCGGCGAATTGCAGAGTTTCATGCGCCAGCGGGGTGTCGACGCAGATCGCCTCAGCGCCGATGCGATGGTCAGGCTGATGATCGACTGGTATCGGTTTGCGCCCATCGGTCCGGCCGCGGGCTCTCCGGCGGACGACGTACTCGTGTATCGCTATGGCGGCTGGTCCGAAGGGTGTGCGACGGCTTTCAAGTTGAGCCTGCTCAGGAGGGTGACCGAACGCAATACGATCGATGCGGACCCGGACAGGTTTGCGGGGATCACATTGATGTTTGAACCTAGCGGCAACGCTGATCTGATGCCGTTCACCGCCGTTTCCTCGGACTGGAAATCGATCGAGGCTTTTCTGGGTGCGATCGAAAGCTCCCCCGCATTCAAACAGCTCGCCGTCTCTATACCGATGGCGGTGCTGGTCGAGAGCGGCGGGGTGCGCTGAGCGAGGAAAGCGTTAAGAAAAGCGTTGACGCAGCAGCTTCAGCTCCAAGTATTCCCTTGAGTGTTTCACCTTAAGTGCGCAGATACCTTCGCGAATACCCTACGTGCGTGGCACGTCGGAGTACCCTTTTAGGAAAAAAGAGAAAGGCTGCGGGGTAATTCTTCCGATACTTGGGTTCATCAGAAGTCACGACATGCCCAGCCGCTGAACTTTAGTAGCTGAGACAGCGTCAGATCAAGTACGACCCCAAATCATACTATCAGGGGCCGCAAGCGGCCAAAAGCGGAGCTCACGTCGATCGAATAGCTATGACGTTTCGGGCCCGACTGGCTCCCCAGCCTCACCGCCTCATCCTTGAACTCCGTGCTCTATCGTTTGGTTTGCATTGCGCACTTCGGATTTCAGCATCCAACCTAGCGAAAGTGTCCGGAATATCGAGCCGATGCCACAAAGCCGTTGGCAATTTTATGTGTGCCAAAAAGGAACCCTTTTGTGCTTGCCAGCATTGCGATTTAGCCGCAATAATATTTATGGTGCGAAGAAATGAAAATTATAAAAATCATGAAGATATTCACTGGATTGAAGAAAATCCGGGAGTTTGAAAGGAGGCAGCTACCTTTCCTGAGAACCGTCGTCGATTTCGATATTGTCATCGAGATCGGCTATGCGCAAGAGCAGGGACAACCACTAACGCTGAAACAGCTCTTTCTGCTGAATCTCAGTTCGCGCACGACGGTACGCCGCAAATTAGGCAGGCTTATTGAGCGAGAAATCTTGGCCCGGCGCACACATGCGAACGATCATCGCGCCAGCGTCCTGACCGTTGCCCCTTCCATTGTCAAAGTGCTGGGCAAGTATGGCGGAACACTTACATCGATATCGGTGTTGCATTTCAAATAGGCTGCAGAAAGTCTGTCCGCCGTGACGGGCAGGCAAAACCCTAAAAAGAGAGCGTGCATATAGAGCAGAATTTATCGAATCAATCTTCGTTGTCGCGCCGCGTTGTTTCCTTTGACCCTATCGGCAAGACGCCCGCGACGGAGCTGGACGGCCACCATGTTTTCACCGAAGCAAAACCATCTTCTTGACGCCCTGCCTGCGGAGGATTACGCGCGCCTGCTGCCCGATCTGGAACTCATCCCGATGCCGCTCGGATGGTCGCTCTATGAGTCCGGGGACCGTATAGGCCACGTATTTTTCCCGATCACCAGCATCGTCTCGCTGCTCTATGTCATGGAAAACGGCGCATCGGCGGAAATTGCGATCACTGGCAACGAGGGTTTGATCGGCATCTCCTTGTTCATGGGCGGCGAAAGCACGCCGAGCCGGGCGGTAGTGCAAAGTGAAGGCAATGGCTACCGGCTCGGGGCAGGTATTCTGAAAAGGGAATTCGCGATGGGCGGTCATTTGCAGCATTTGGCGCTGCGCTACACTCAGGCGCTGATTACGCAGATGTCGCAGACCGCGGTGTGCAACCGGCACCATGCGGTGGATCAGCAACTATGCCGCTGGCTGTTGTTGAGCCTGGACCGCTTGCCGGGCAATGAACTGAGGATGACGCAGGAGCTGATCGCGAACATGCTGGGCGTGCGCCGTGAAGGGGTGACCGAGGCTGCCGGCAAATTGCAGGCGGCTGGATTGATTCATTACAGCCGCGGCAAAATCATCGTACTTGATCGTTTAAAACTAGAGCAGCGTGTATGCGAGTGCTACGCTGTGGTAAAAAAAGAATTCGACCGCTTGCTGCCGTATAAACTCCCCCTCTGACCGCGCTTCCAGC
>JANMYN010000538.1:0-6531 GCA_031382195.1 Betaproteobacteria bacterium | reverse complement strand
CAGGCGTTGCTCGTCATCGTCAGGCAGCACCGGTACCGCCGCCTGGATGACGATTGGACCGTGGTCCAGCGCCGGCGTGACGAAATGCACCGTGCACCCGTGCACCTTGACGCCCTCGTCCAGGGCGCGCCGGTGCGTGTTGAGGCCGGGAAACGCAGGTAGCAGGGAAGGGTGGATGTTCATGATTTTGCCGCTGAATCGTTCGATAAATTCCTCCGTGAGAATGCGCATGAAACCGGCCAGCACGATCAGGTCCGGGCTATACGACGCGATTGTTTCGGCGAGTGCCCTGTCGAAGCTTTTCCGATCCGGATAATCGCGGTGGTTCACCACCTGGGCATTGATGCCCGCATCGCGCGCGACCTGCAGCCCTGTGGCCGACGGATTGCTGCTGATCACCGCGACGATCGCTGCATTGAGTTTCGCCTCGAGAATCGCCCGCATGTTGCTGCCGCGGCCTGAAATCAGGATGACGATACGCTTCATCGTTCCTTTCAGATGACTACAGTTTGTGCTTCGTCGCCGCGTCTGTTGCGGATCTCGCCGATGCGGAAGACGGTTTCCCCTTCTCGCTTAAATGCCTGGATCGCGCGCTCGGCATGTTCGGCGGCGACAATCGCCACCATGCCGATGCCGCAGTTGAATACGCGATGCATCTCGGCGTCCGCGACGTGTCCTTTGCTCTGCAGCCAGTCAAACAACGGCGGCCGCGGCCACGCATTTCGCTTCAGTTCCGCGCAAACGTTTCCCGGCAAGACGCGCGGAATATTCTCCACCAGACCGCCGCCTGTAATGTGCGCGAGCCCCTTGATGGGGACATCGCGCAGTACCGCCAGCACGGATTTCACGTAGATGCGTGTGGGCGCCAGCAGCATTTCTCCCAACGTCTGGCCATCAAATCCGGATGACAAGGCCAGGCCCGAAGACTCGACGATCTTGCGTATCAGAGAATAGCCATTCGAGTGCGCGCCGCTGCTCGCCAGGCCCAGTACGGTGTCACGCGGCACGATGTCGGCGCCGTCAATGATTCTGCTTTTCTCGACCGCGCCGACAGCGAAGCCGGCAAGGTCGTACTCTCCTGGCGGATACATGCCGGGCATTTCTGCGGTTTCGCCGCCGATCAGTGCGCAACCGGCCAGTTCGCATCCTTCGGCAACACCCTTCACAACCTGGGTGGCGGTTGCCACGTCGAGCTTTCCGCAGGCGAAGTAGTCAAGAAAGAACAATGGTTCGGCACCCTGCACCAGGATGTCGTTCACGCTCATCGCGACCAGATCGATGCCGATCGTATCGTGTCGGTTCAATTGAAACGCGAGCTTGAGCTTGGTGCCGACGCCGTCGGTGCCTGACACCAGCACCGGTTCCTTGTATTTCTTTGGCACTTCGAACAGCGCACCGAATCCGCCGATGCCGGCCAGCACGCCTTCGCGCAGCGTGCGCTTGGCGAACGGCCTGATATTGTCGACAAGCTGATCGCCCGCGTCGATATCGACACCGGCGTCACGATAAGACGTCGAATTTGAAGCGGGGCGATCGGTGTTCAAGTTGAGTTGCCGGGTTCTTCGGGATAAAGTGGCGGCCGTATTGCGGCTTGGTCGTGTGGCTCTTGGCACGGCGAAATCGTTCTTGGCGCGGCGAATTTTACTCCAAATGTCTACGTTATTTTCTGTGCATTTTTCGCGGTATCTACTTGCCGCCGCCATTGTCGGGGTGCTGCTTTATTTCATCGCGCCCATCCTTACCCCGTTCCTGTTGTCCGCGGTCCTCGCCTATATTTGCCTGCCGCCGGTTGACCGGATTGCGCGCAAGTTGCCGCGCTCGCTCGCGGCCGCAATCGTCATGGCGTTGCTCGTCATCGGTCTGGCGGCGCTCGCACTGATCGTATTGCCCATGGTGGAACGCCAATTCATCGATTTCCTGCGGCGCGTGCCGGAATACCTTGACTGGGCACGCGCGCGGCTGCTGCCCTGGCTGTCTGGAACGCTCGGCGTCGAATTGAATCTCGATATGGAGCATTTCCGGCGGGCTGTCGCCGACGCTCTGCGCACCGATAGTGATTTTCTCAAGGCAATATTGCCCCGAATTACGACGGGCGGCATGGCGATCGTCGGCTTTTTCACGACCGTGTTGCTGATGCCGGTGGTGTTGTTCTATTTTCTGCGCGACTGGCACGAAATCGTGCGCAGGATCGAAGACCTGATACCGCGCCGGTTGCATCCCGGAATCCACAAAATAGCCGCCGAAATCGACCGTGTGCTGGGCGAATTTCTTCGCGGCCAGCTCCTCGTGATGTTGCTCATGGCCGCGTATTACGCGGGCGCGCTGTGGATCGCCGGCCTCGAATACGCACTGCCGATCGGAATTCTGTCCGGTCTGCTGGTGTTCGTTCCCTACCTCGGGGCGTTGGTCGGCTTGCTGCTGGGGACGCTCGCGGGATTCAATCAATTCGACGGCATTCTGGGGCTCGCCGCAGTTTGGATCGCATTTGGCATCGGTCAGGCGCTCGAGGGCATGGTAGTGACTCCATGGCTCGTGGGCAATCGCATCGGCTTGCATCCCGTGGCGGTGATATTCGCTCTCCTCGTGTTCGGCAAGCTGTTCGGTTTCTTCGGCGTCCTGTTGGCGCTGCCCGCAAGCGCGGCCCTGCTTGTGGCATTGCGCCACATACGTGCCCACTACGTCGACAGCGACCTTTACAAATCCTGATGAAGCAACTGGCGCTCACCCTTGCGCCGCCGCCCGCGCCGGCGCTGGACAACTTCTTTCCGGGGCGCAACATCGAGTTGTTGGCATTGCTCGGCAATCTCGTCGCAGGTCGCGATGTGGAGCGATCCATCTATCTGTGGGGCGATGCCGGCAGCGGGCGCTCGCATCTTTTGCACGCAACCATTGCGGCTCTTGGAGCCGCCGGACTGGTCTGCCTGCATGTTTCACGCGGCGATCCGATACCGGCGTCTGACGCGGATTTGCGTGCGATCGTGGTGGACGATGTCCAGACCCTCGATGCCCGCAATCAGCGCGCGTTTTTCAACTTGTACAATCAGCTGCGTGAACGCGCTGGAATCGTGTTGGCTGCCGGCGATGCCCCGCCGGCGCGGTTGAAGCTGCGGCCCGAACTGGTGACGCGGCTAGGCTGGGGACTCGTATACCAGGTACAGGCGCTCACCGACGACGAAAAAGCGCTCGCCCTCAAACGCCATGCCGCTTCACGCTCGTTCGATCTCCCGGACGTTGTCATTGACTACCTGCTGCGACACCTGAGCCGCGATCTGCCGTCCCTGATGAGCATCCTCGACGCACTCGACCGGCATTCCCTCGAAAGCAAACGGCCGATCACGTTGCCGCTTCTGAAGGAATTACTGCGCCCGGAAGATGGCGGCGATCGCGAATAGCGCATCGGTATGTTGTAACCGTCGCGGCGCTTTTGGAGGCTTTTAGGCTATACTGCGGTGGCCTTTTTTACGTCCAGTCCTGTTTGATTCGCTCCTCATTATTATGCGCCTCGCCCTGTTTGATCTGGACAATACTCTGCTTGCCGGAGACAGTGATTTCGAGTGGGCGCAATTCCTGATCGAAAAGGAAGTACTCGATCGGGAGGTCTACGAAGCGCGCAATCGCAATTTTTACGAAGCATATAAAGCCGGCACGCTCGACATTCACGAGTTCCTCGATTTCCAGTTAAAGCCGCTGGCGAGGCATCCGCGCAAGCAGCTGGACCTGTGGCATGCGGAATTCATGCAGAAGAGAATCCTGCCGATCATTACGCAAAAGGCCCGCGATCTGATCGACAGCCATGGCGATGACGCGCGCGTGGTAATCACAGCCACGAATCGCTTCGTGACCGCACCGATCGCGCGGGAGCTCGGTATCGAAAATCTGATCGCGACCGAGCCCGAGGAAGAAGGCGGCGAATTTACCGGCCGGGTGATGGGCGTGCCGTCGTTTCGCGAAGGAAAGGTCGATCGTCTGAAGAGCTGGATGGCGGAGCACGGCATCGAATGGGCGAGCGTCAGGGAAACCTGGTTCTATAGCGATTCGTTGAACGATCTGCCGCTGCTGTCATTGGTCAGCCACCCGGTCGCGGTGGATCCGGACGAGACGCTCAAGGAGCATGCACTCAAGCACGACTGGCGCGTCATCAGCCTGCGTTAGTCGCTACGGCACGCTGACCGAACGAGTTCATGTCGCGTGCCACCGGAATCGCCGTACTGTCGCTGATTGCCGCGATCAGCGTCCTGGCCGGGCTCGCCACCGGCAGCGTTCATATTTCTCTTGGCAATCTTTTTTCAGCGCTGACGCAGCCGGGTGCTGATGCCATTTCGGATATCGTCTGGAAGCTGCGTGTGCCCCGTGTATTGGCTGCGTTCTCCTGTGGAGCATTGCTGGCCATGGCCGGCGCGCTGATGCAGGTTCTTTTGCGCAATCCGCTCGCAGATCCGTATGTGTTCGGTATATCCGGCGGCGCCGCGCTGGGTGTGATGCTCGGCATGTTGCTCGGAATGGGGGTGTTGATGCAGACCGGATTGGGCTTGGCCGGAGCGGTGCTGACCTCGGCGCTGGTATTCGGCCTGAGCCTGCGTGCCGGCAACTGGAACCCCTATCGATTGTTGCTTACCGGCGTCGTAGTGGCGGCGGGATTGAACGCGTTGCTGAGTCTGATCCTTGTCCTGGCGCCGCAGACTGCGGTGAAGGGTATGTTGTACTGGCTGATGGGTGATCTCGGCTACGCTGGCAATCCGCTACCCGCGATTATTGTGCTGGTGCTGCTGTTCAGTGTGTCGATGCCGTTCGCTCCGGCCATGAATGTGCTCGCACTCGGAAGGATGAAGGCAAAGTCGCTCGGTGTCGAAGTCAACGGCATCGAACTGCTGCTCTTTGGCGTGGCCGCGGTCGCGGCGGTTACGGCGGTACTCATTGGCGGGACGGTTGGTTTTGTCGGCCTCATCGTGCCTCATCTGGTGCGCCTCATCGGTTTCGCAGATCACCGCTGGCTGTTACCCGGCTCGGTACTCGTCGGCGGTGGCTTTCTGACATTGGCCGATACCATTGCCCGCAGCGCGTGGGCGCCCTTGCAGTTTCCCGTCGGGGTGCTCACCGCGCTGCTCGGCGTGCCGATCCTTCTGCTGCTGCTCGGGGGGAAGAATAAAGATGCTGCGCACTGACGCTTTGCAGCTCGCGTATCCCGGGTGCACGCTTGTCGACGGACTCTCGATCGAGTTCCAACCGGGCGAGGTTTGGGCAGTGCTCGGCCGCAATGGCAGCGGAAAGTCCACGCTATTGCACGCGCTCGCCGCGTTGCGGCCGCCTGATGCGGGCAATGTCATGCTGGGCGATGCGCTGGTCGGTAGCGTACCCAGGCGGGCGCTGGCTCGCCAAGTCGGGGTGCTTCTGCAAGAAGAAAGCCGCGACTTCTGGGGCAGCCTGCGCGACTATGTGCTGCTCGGGCGGTATCCGCACGTGCACAGTCCATTCGGATGGAGTGTGGAGGATGAGCGCATCGCGAACAGCGAGATCGAAGCGATGCATCTTGGCGGGCTGCGCGGGCGTGCTTTTGCGACGCTCTCCGGCGGCGAGCGCCAGCGTGCGCGCGTGGCCGCCCTGTTTGCGCAGCGGCCGGCTGTCTATCTGCTCGACGAGCCCTTGCAACATCTCGATCTGCCGCATCAGGTGGCAGTGCTCGAGAGGCTATCGAACGAGGCGCGCAACTCGCGTGCGGTCATTGTCATGGTGTTGCATGACCTCCTCTTCGCTGCGCGCTACTGCAACCACTTCCTGTTGTTGTTCGCAGACGGACGCTTCAGCGTCGGGCAGGCAGACGACGCGCTGACCGCGGACCATCTCGGAGCGCTGTACGGGTTTCCGCTGATGCCCGTCGAGGTCGGTGGCGAACGCCTGTTTCTGCCCGGACGTGAGTCACGCGACAGGCCGCATGTATAATCCCGCCTTTCACGCCGTAACGGAAATCTCCGCTATTTGATGATTCGGAAACTGCTCCGCCGAGTATTCTCCGGCCGGTCATCACCGTCTGCCGAGCCGCAGGTCGTCCCGCGCGGCAAGCACGGTCTAACCAGGGACAAAATCAGTTCGAGCGCGCGACGGGTCACCACCGGTTTGCAGGAAAAGGGATTCGCGGCTTACGTGGTGGGCGGTGCCGTTCGCGACCTGCTGCTGGGACTGGAACCCAAAGATTTCGATATCGCAACCGACGCCACACCGGAGCAGGTGCGCAGCGTATTCCGGCGCTCGCGCATAATCGGCCGGCGTTTCCGCCTGGTTCACGTCATGTTTGGCGCAGATACGGTGGAGGTTTCCACATTTCGCGCGCGCCAGGGCGGCGATCAGGAAGATCAACGGGCCGACGAAACCGGGCGCATCCTGCGCGACAACCTGTTCGGCACCCAGGAAGAGGACGCCACCCGGCGCGACTTCACGATCAATGCAATGTTTTACGACCCGACGACCGAGCAGATCCTGGATTTCTGCGACGGGCTCGACGACCTGAAAGCGCGCCGCCTGCGCATGATCGGCGAT
>JANMYN010000512.1:0-2533 GCA_031382195.1 Betaproteobacteria bacterium | reverse complement strand
GCTTGAAAAGCATGTTCACGCTGACGGGCTCCCCGGGTTGCGGCGGCGGAACATACCGTAACCCTGCATGGACATCACCATTTCTCCATCCTGATTGAATACTTCCCACAGATTATTCACGATGCCGATGTCCGGCTTGCTTTTCAAGGCTCGCGTCTCAAGCGTGGTGCGCCGAGCGTTGATCGTGTCGCCCGGACGTACCGGTTTCAGCCATTTGAGGTTGTCGATGCCGGGCGAGCCTACGCTCGCCGACTGCAGCATGTAAGCGTCGCACATCATGCGCATGACCATGGCGCAGGTGTGCCATCCGCTGGCGATCAGGCCACCGTATATCGATTGCTTCGCGGCAGCCTCGTCGACGTGAAACGGCTGCGGATCGTACTGCCTGGCAAAGGCAATGATCTCGTCCTGGTCGACGCGCTTGCCGCCGATCTGCTCGACTTCGCCAACCTTGAAATCTTCCCAGTACCTCATGCCCTTCCCTTTACTGTTTATGGTCGTAGAAGCAGCAAGTAACCCCAGTACGTTTGAGTCGTTACTCTGTGAGCTCTGCGACTCTGTGGTGACTGCTTTCAGATTTTCACCCAGGATTTACGCGGCGGTTTCATCTGCGCCGCCGCTTCGCCTTCCTTCATGGTCGCGAAGCGCGTGCGCTGGCTTGCAGCGTTGCCAAACAATACGTCGATGGCAGTCAGGCGCTTGAAATAATGGCTGACGTTCAGTTCGTCAGTCATGCCCATGCCGCCATGCAGCTGGATCGCTTGCTGGCCAACATAACGGCCGGCGCGCCCGGCCATTTCCTTCGCAGCCGCGACCGTGCGCCGCCGCTCGGAAATGTTCGGCGAATCGACTTTCGTAGCCGCCAGCAAGGCCATCGATCGCGCCTGCTCGAGGTACACCAGCATATCTACCGCGCGATGCTGCAAGGCCTGGAAGCGCCCGATCGGCTGGCCGAATTGCTGCCGCGTCTTCAGATACTCCACCGTTGTCGCATGCAACGCATCCATTATGCCGACCGCCTCCGCGCACAACGCGGCCATGGCACGATCGAGCACTGCGTCGATCAGTGGCATGGCCTGGTCGAGGGTGCCGATAACCGATTGCGGACCGACCTTCACGCCGGAAAGTTGCAGATCGAGCGCGCGAGTACCGTCGAACAGCGGATATTCCTGGCCGCCGAGATTTTCCTCATCCGCCTCGACGACGAACAAAGTGACGCCGCGGGCGTCCCCAGGACTGCCGGAGGTACGTCCCGACACGATGAACTTGTCCGCCACCGAGCCGTGCAGCACCAGGGTCTTCGCGCCGTCGAGTACAAAGTTGTTGCCGTCGCTGGTCGCCCGCGTCTCCACATGGCCGAGGTCAAATCGCGCGTTTGGCTCGGCATGCGCGAAAGCCAGGATCAGCGAACCGTTGATGATCTTCGGCAGCAGAATTTTTTTCTGCCATTCGGCTGCGCCCAGCGCCAGGCAGCCGCCGGCCAACACCACGGTCGCGAGATAGGGTTCGAGCGTCAGGTTACGGCCGAACGCTTCCATTACCAGCATTGTTTCCACGCCGCCGCCGCCGAATCCGCCGTCCTCCGGCGAGAACGGCACGCCGAGCACACCCAGCGCAGCCAACCCTTCCCAGAGCTGCGCATTCATCGGCTGCCGATCCGCCAACATCTTGCGACGCAGTTCGAAGCTGAAATTCTTCTCAAGGAAGCGGTTCACGCTGTCCTTGAGCATCGTCTGTTCTTCAGTCAGCGAAAAGTCCATATCAAAACCTCACTTCAAAAATCTTCACCGCAGAGGCGCAGAGGAAACGCAGAGAAATGCCAATTGAAGTAACAGCCAGTCGGAAGCCGATGTGACCTCCTCTACCGGTGTACCCTCGCACTTTTGCACATTAATTGGTTTCGCTTCCTTTGCGTTTCCTCTGCGCCTCCGCGCCTCTGCGGTGAGAATTGGTTTAGAGCCCGAGAACCATCTGCGCGATGATGTTGCGCTGAATTTCGTTGGAGCCGCCGTAGATGGTCGTCTTGCGGTAATTGAAATAGCGCGCCGCCAGCGGCGCGGCATAGTCGGGACCGACATGCGCGCCGATCCAGTGCTCTCCCCAGGCCATGGGCAGATGCGGCAGCGCGTAAGGTCCGACGGCGTCCATCATCAATTCGGTCAATTCCTGCTGGATCTCGGTGCCCTTGATCTTGAGGATGGACGCTTCCGGGCCCGGAGCCTTGCCGTCGCGATCCGCGCTCGCCACCCGCAGACAGGTGATCTCGAGCGCCATCAAGTCGATCTCGACACGGGCAACGCGATCGCGGAACAGGGCGTCTTCCATCAGCGGTTTGCCGCCCTCCTGTTCCTGCGTGGCGATGTGCTTGAGGTATCGCAACTCGCGTTTCGACGCGCCGACGCCGGCGATGCCGGTGCGTTCGTGCGACAGCAGGAATTTGGCGCAGGTCCAGCCCCTGCCTTCCTCGCCAACCAGATTCTGCACCGGCACTTCGACGTTCTCGAACCAGATTTCGTTGACCTCATGCTCGCCT
>JANMYN010000451.1:0-2770 GCA_031382195.1 Betaproteobacteria bacterium | reverse complement strand
GGGGCACGCTGTCGGTAAACGACGAGGCGGGCTACAACCGGATCGCTCCTTACGCGATCTACCCGGGCATCCACTCCATGAATTCGGTCGACTTCGTGCTGAACAAGCGCAAATGGAATGCGCTGTCCGTCGAACAGAAAGCGATCGTGACGGCCGCAGTGGATGAGTGGAGCCTGCGCACGTGGATGAACCAGGAACTCGAGGACCGCAAGGCCGCCGCCAAGCGCGATCCGGCCACGCTGATCCCGTGGGGTGAGAAGGAGAAGGCCGAATTCCGCACCGTGGCTCAAAAGGTGTGGCAGAAGTGGTCGAAGAAAAGCCCGCTCGCAAAGGAGATCTACGAAAGCCAGACGAAATTCCTGAAGTCGATCGGCAAACTCTGAACGGTTGCCGGCAAGGCCGCGAGCGAACACGCGCGGCGCGAACCGCGCCCGTATCGTATCCGCGGACAGCGCGGATGTAAAAAGAAAAGCAGGGGAGGAAGTCGTGTCAGAATCGGTGCTCGCGTCTGTAGCGTCCGCAACCAACGTCGTCGATCGCGCCATTGAGGCCATCGCAAAGGTGCTGAGCTTGTGCTTTGCGCTTTCGGTCGTCGTGACCATCTACGACGTCATCGCCGACATCGCTTTCAGGGCGCCGACCGTGTGGGTCTACGATGTTGTCACCACGGCAATTGCCGTGGCGTTCCTGATTGGCGGCTCCTATTCGCTGATGCGTCGCGAGCATATCCGCATCACGGCGCTGCACGACCGCTTTTCGCTGCGCACCAAGTTGCGCTGCGACATCGTTACCTCGTTGCTCGCCATCGTCTATCTGGCTGTGTTTGGCTGGTTCTCGTGCACCATGGCGTGGCTGTCGATCGAGGACTGGGAAGTCAGCGGCTCTGCCTGGGCGCAACCGACGCCGGTCGTCGTCAAGGTCGCCATGGTCATCGGCGCCCTGCTGATGATCGTGCAGATGATCTCCAATATCCGCGGCGACGTGAAAGCGCTGCGCAACCTGGCCTGAGCCATGAGCATCGGGATCATTTCGCTGCTGATGCTCGCGGCCTTCGTGCTGCTGATCATCGTGCTCGGCATGCCGATCGCGTTCGCGACCGGGTTAATCGCGGTGGTGTTCTGCGCGGCGTTTGCCGATCTGGACAGCCTGGCGATCGTGACGTTCCGGACCTACGGCTTCGTCAATTCCTATGTGCTGCTGTCGGTGCCGATGTTCCTGATGATGGCCAACATCCTCGACAAATCCGGGGTGGCGCACGATCTTTACGATGCGCTGAAGATCTGGGCCGGCCGCCTGCCCGGTGGCGTCGCGGTCATGACGTTGATCGCGGCATCGGTGATGGCGGCGATGACCGGCATCATCGGCGGCGAGGTCATCCTGCTCGGTCTGGTGGCGTTGCCGCAGATGCTGCGTCTGCGTTACGACTCGAAGCTCGCGATCGGCGTGGTTTGCGCGGGGGGGTCGCTGGGCACCATGATTCCGCCCAGCCTGGTGCTGGTGTTCTACGGACTCACGACCTCCGTCTCCATCGGCGACCTGTTCGTGGCGTCCACGATACCGGGCGTGCTCCTGGCGTTGATCTACATCGTCTACGTTTTGGTCCGCTGCGGGTTCAATCCGGCGCTCGGACCGCCGGCGCCGCCGGAGATGCGCAATATTCCGCTGAGAGCCAAGTTCGCGGCGTTGAAGAAGGTTATCCTGCCGCTGCTCATCATCTTCTCCGTGCTCGGCAGCATCTACGGCGGCATCACTTCGGTGAGCGAGGCGGCGGCAATGGGCGTGGCCGGCGTGATCGTCGCGGCTGCGATCCGGCGCACGCTGAATTACACCATGCTGCGTGATTCGCTGTTCTCGGCAATGTCCACCTGCGGCCTGCTGATCTGGCTGTCGATCGGCGCCAACGCAATGGTCGGCGTCTACAATCTGCTCGGCGGGATAACTTACCTGAAGAGCATCATGACCGGCCTGCCGCTGGAGCCGATGGGTGTCATCCTGATCATGATGGCGATCTTCCTGTTGCTCGGCATGTTCATGGACTGGTTCTCGATCATGCTGCTGACCATGCCGATCTTCGCGCCGACGGTGACCGCGCTCGGCTACGACCTGATCTGGTTCGGGGTCCTGTTCAACATCACCATGCAGGTCGGCTATCTGTCGCCGCCGTTCGGCCAGGCCGCGTTCTACCTGAAGTCGGTGACGCCGCCGGAGATCAGCCTCAATCATATTTTCGTTTCGCTGCTGCCTTTTATTGGACTGCAGATAATCGGCTTGCTTATCGTGCTCTTTATTCCGGATGTGGCGCTGTGGCTGCCGCGCTGGCTGCAGCAATAGGCATGTTTTTCTCACGCTCGAGCGCAAGGATAGTAGCAAACCCGTCGCGGCGAATCGGATACGCGGACCGATGGCTCGCTACCGGAATTGCTGTCGTGCTTTTAATTGTCGCGCCCGCTGATCTGCGCGCAGAATCGACGGAGCCGGCGTTCTGTGTCCTGGTGTTCTCGAAAACCGCGGCATTCAGGCATGACTCCATTGCCACGGGCATCGCCGCCATTCAGGCGCTCGGCCAGCAGAATAATTACTGCGCCGAAGCCACGGAAGACGCCCACCTGTTCGCGGATGAGAGCCTGGCGAAATATCGGGTGGTGATCTTCCTCAATACGACGGGGGACGTACTCGATCCCGGCCAGCAGGCGGCATTCGAACGATTTGTCCGGCGCGGTGGCGGATACGTCGGGGTGCATGCGGCGACGGATACCGAATATGACTGGCC
>JANMYN010000433.1:0-4896 GCA_031382195.1 Betaproteobacteria bacterium | reverse complement strand
TTGTTATCGGCCAGCGTGCGGCTGTGATACTCGGGTTTGAGCTTTCCCGACCAGATTGGCGGCTGCGCGGCGGCGCCCGACTCTGCGCGCACAATCTCGGCACTCACCCGCGCAGCTTTAATGTCGGGATGAAAATACAGTGCGACCAGGGTGAGTTCCTTGAGGCTCCACTGGGCCGGCGGCCAGGCCGCCGGCGCATAACCATTCGCCGCTGCGAACCGTTTCAGGCCATCGGCATCGCCGGAGCGCGCGAGGAATTCTGCAGCGCTCGCGTCCGTATCGAGCGGCCTGGACGAATAGGGAACAACAGAACAGGCCGCAATCGCGATAACCGTTGCCAGGCCGGAAACAAAACGCAGGTAACGGGATGACATCGCACCACTCAGTGCAGTTTGATATGCGGCTCGGTGCGCCGCGTGATAATGCGCGCCAGCGTGTCGAGGAAGACCTTGGTGAAACCGTGCAGCGCGAACTCGTGCATCTTGTACAGCGAGAGGTACATGAGTTTGGCGAAGAGGCCTTCGATCATGACGCTGCCGCGCGTGACGGCGCCCATCAGGCTGCCAATGGTGCTGAATTTTCCCAGCGAGATCAGCGATCCGAAATCGCGGTACTCGTATGGGCGCAGCGGTTCGCCGCGCATGTGGCGTGGAAGCATTCTGTAGAGATGCGAAGCCTGCTGATGCGCCGCCTGGGCACGCGGGGGCACCGGATTTTTCTTTTCCGGCCAGGGGCAGCTGGCGCAGTCGCCGAATGCAAAGATGTCCGGATCGCGCGTCGTCTGCAGGGTTTGCGCCACCACGATCTGACTGATGCGATTGGTCTCGAGTCCGCCGATGTCTTTGAGGAAATCGGGCGCCTTGATGCCTGCCGCCCACACCACCAGCTCTGCGTGAATTTCCCGGCCGGTCGCGGTTTTCACGCCAAAGGGTGACACCTCGGTGACACGCTCACCAGCGAGCACTTCGACACCCAGTTTCTTCAGCAGGCCGAGCACCGCCGTCGATAAACGCTCGGAAAGCGCTGGCAGAATTTTGGGCGCGGCTTCGACGATGGTGATCTTGATGTCGCGCTCGGGGTTGATGCGGTCCAGTCCGAAAGACAGAAATTCGCGAATGGTATTGTGCAGTTCCGCTGCCAGTTCGACCCCGGTGGCGCCGGCACCGATGATGGCAATATGCAGTTGCCCGGTCCCGAGCGGGCCCTCTTGCGAGTTCGCACGCAGACACGCATTGAGCAAGCGCGAATGAAACAACGCCGCCTGCTGGGGATTGTCCAGCGAGATAGCATGTTCCGCCGCACCCAGCGTGCCGAAGTCGTTGGTGGTGCTGCCAACGGCAAGGACCAGCGTGTCGTAGGCAATTGCGCGGGCGGGCAGGACTTCGCGGCCGGCCTCATCCAGCGTTGGTGCGAGATGGATTTCTTTGCGGGCCCGATCGAGTCCGTCCATGCGTCCGAGCCTGAACTGAAAATGATGCCAGCGCGCCTGATACAGATAGTCGAGCTCGTGATCATTCAGGTCCATGCTGCCGGCCGCGACCTGATGCAGCAATGGTTTCCACAGATGGGTACGCGAGCGATCAACCAGCGTGATCAGTGCCTTCCTGCGCTTACCCAGCCTTCTGCCAAGTTGCGTGGCCAATTCGAGTCCGCCGGCTCCGCCGCCGACGATGACGATTTTATGCAGGTCGCTTGTTATTGGTTTTTGTTCGCTTGCCATCGCGAACCGAATCAGGCAGCGGCAATGCGCTGTGCCGGCTCCCGCACCGTAATCAATCCTTTGAGAGCGGCGCGATTCACCGCCGAGAGGACCGCCCGCAGCGTCGCCGTGACGATGTTGCCGTGCATACCGGCACCATACAGGGTCTGATCGCGGCCAATGCGGATCTGCACATACGCCACCGCGGTCGCATCCTCGCCGCTGCCCACGGCATGCTCGTGATAATTCATGACGTGGACGTCTATGCCGCATCCTTCGCATAAAGCACGCACGAAGGCATCCACCGGACCATTGCCCCTGCCGGCAATGGCAATCTCGCGCCCGTTGAATTTCAGCCGCGCGGAAACATTTTCGATTTCGCCATGGCCGGCTTCGTGTGTTATGCGGTGCTCGACATAGGCAAGGGGCCGCTCGTCCTCCAGGTATTCGCGATCGAAGGCGGCTTTTATGGCGATCGACGAAAGTTCCTTGCCGCTCGCGTCCGTGATGGCCTGGATTACCCGGCTGAACTCGATCTGCAGCAGGCGCGGCAGGGACAAACCGAAATCGCGTTCCAGCAGGTAGGCGATACCGCCCTTGCCCGACTGGCTGTTGACGCGAATGACGGTTTCGTACGCGCGCCCAAGATCGGCTGGATCAATTGGCAGATAAGGTACTTCCCACAGATCGGTTGCCGTGCGAGCGGCGAGGCCCTTCTTGATCGCGTCCTGATGCGAACCGGAAAAAGCCGTGAACACCAGTTCTCCGCCGTAGGGATGACGCGGGTGCACCGGCAGCTGGTTACAGTGTTCGACTGCGCGGATCACGGCATTGATGTCGGAGAAATCGAGTCCGGGATCGATACCCTGCGTATAAAGATTGAGCGCCAGCGTGACGAGGTCCACGTTACCGGTGCGCTCGCCATTGCCGAACAGACAGCCTTCGATGCGATCGGCACCCGCCATGACGGCGAGTTCCGCGGCGGCCACCGCGCAACCGCGGTCGTTATGCGGGTGCACCGACAACACGATGCTGTCGCGATTGGCGACGTGGCGTCCGAACCATTCAATCTGGTCAGCATAAATGTTGGGAGTGGCCATCTCCACCGTTGCCGGCAGATTCAGAATGACGGGCCGCTGCGGCGTCGGTTGCCATACGGCGTTGACCGCGTCGCAGATCTCGACGGCAAAATCCAGTTCGGTCCCGGTGAAGCTCTCCGGCGAATACTGGAAGATCCAGTCGGTCCCGGGCTGCTCCCTGGCGCAATCGCGAACCGCCTTCGCACCATCGACGGCGATGGCGACAATGCCCGGCTGGTCGAGCCCGAACACGACGCGCCGCTGCACCGTGGACGTCGAGTTATACAGATGCATGATGGCGCGCTTCACGCCACGCAGCGATTCGAACGTGCGACGGATCAGCGGTTCGCGCGCCTGCGTCAGCACCTGCACGGTGACGTCGTCCGGGATCAACTTCTCTTCGATAAGCTTGCGCACGAAATCGAAATCGGTCTGGGACGCGGCAGGGAACCCGATCTCGATTTCCTTGAATCCGATCTTCACCAGCAACATGAACATGCGCAACTTGCGTTCCGCATCCATCGGCTCGATCAGCGCCTGGTTGCCATCGCGCAAGTCGACACTGCACCAGACCGGCGGCCGGGTAATGACCTGATTCGGCCAGGATCTGTCCGGCAAGGCGACCGGGGCAAACGGACGGTATTTCTGCGAAGGGTTTCGGTTCATGTCATGGTCTCGCGTTTTGTTGATGAGCCACTACCGCCTGGCTTCTTCGCCGGGCGGACTTGGGTACTGCGAGGATGGAATTAGTTTATGTGCGCGCGGGGCGCAGCAGCAGGCCGGCCAGCAGGTTGCTGACAAGAAAAAGACCGAATTGGCCGTGCTGTTGGGAATACATGTGCCCGACTATAAGCAGATTTTTCGGGATCCGCAAGTCCCTAAGGCCCGGCTGGCGGCGCAGGCGGCTTGCGCTGCAACCGTGCCCAAGCCCACATTACATAGCCCGAACCGGCATAAATCGCAAACAGGCTGAACAGGACTTCCGGCAGATTGTTGACGACCTGCATCAGAGCCACCACGCCGAGGGCGATCATCACCACTATGCGAAACGGCACGCTCTTGCGCAGGTTGATATCCTTGCCGCTGTAGAAGCGCACATTGGTGACCATCGTGATGCCGGCAAACAGCGTCAGGCTCCAGGCCAGCAGGGGAACGTCGGCGCGGGCCACGTCGTAGGACTCCATGGCCCACACCAATCCGGCAATCAGCCCGGCTGCAGCCGGGCTCGGCAGCCCCTGGAAGTAACGCTTGTCGACCACGTCGATGTTGGTGTTGAAGCGCGCCAGGCGCAACGCCGCGCAGGCGCAGTAGACGAAAGCGGCGAACCAGCCCAGCTTGCCCATGCCCTTCAGCGACCATTCATAGATCACCAGCGCCGGCGCGGCGCCGAAAGACACCATGTCGGACAGACTGTCATATTCGGCGCCGAATTCGCTCTGCGTGCGCGTCAGCCTAGCGACCCTGCCGTCGAGGCCGTCGAACACCATCGCTACAAGAATGCCTTGTGCGGCCAGTTCGAACTGCAGGTTCATCGCCTGCACGATGGCGTAAAAACCCGCAAACAGCGCGCAGGTCGTGATTGCGTTGGGAAGCCAGTAGATGCCCCTGCGCCGAATGCCGGTGCGGCTGAGCCAGCGGGCTTTGGGCGCCGGAAGATTCAAATTGGACTCACGACCTACCCGGCAGGCGCGCCAGAATGGTTTCCCCGGCGAAGACCTTATCGCCAACGGCGGCATGCGGCATGGCCGCCAGGGGCAAATAGACGTCCACCCGGGAACCGAATCGAATGAAGCCGAAACGCTGCCCCTTGCGCAGACGGTCTTTCGGCTGCGCATAGCACAGGATGCGGCGCGCGATCAGGCCGGCGACCTGTACACACGTTACGTCCGCACCGCTGTCGGTATGCAGCCACAGCGCGTTGCGCTCGTTCTCCAACGATGCCTTGTCGAGCGCGGCATTCAGGAACTTGCCGCCGTAATACCAGCCCTTCCTGACCTCGCAATCGACCGGGCTGCGATTCGAATGCACGTTGAAGACGTTCATGAACACGCTGATCTTGAGCGCGTCGCGGTCCAGATACGGATCCCTCGCCTTTTCCACGGCTACGATGCGCCCGTC
>JANMYN010000428.1:0-3365 GCA_031382195.1 Betaproteobacteria bacterium | reverse complement strand
GCGCCGAGCTTCATCTGCAGGTCCTTCAGTTCGGCACGCAGGATCTCGCGCAGCTTCGCATCCAGGTTGGATAACGGCTCGTCCATCAGGAACACTTTGGGTTCGCGCACGATCGCGCGGCCGATCGACACCCGCTGCATTTCGCCCCCGGACAGGCGATCGGTTTTGCGTTCGAGCAGATGCTCGATGCGAAGCGTCTTGGATGCCTTGGCCACGCGCTGGTCGATGTCAGGCTGCGACAGGCGCCGCACTTTCGATTTCAAAGGAAATTCCAGGTTCTGGCGCACGGTGTAGTGCGGATACAGGGAGTAGTACTGGAACACGAGCGCGACGTCGCGCTCCGCCGCGCTCCAGTTCATGACGTCCCGGCCGTCGATCGCGATGCTGCCGCCGTTGGGGCTGTCCAAGCCTGCGATCAGCCGCAGCGTCGTCGTCTTGCCGGCGCCGGTCGGCCCGAGCAGCACGAAAAATTCGCCGCTGGCGATATCCAGGTCGAGGCCGCTCAGCGCTGTGTGGCTGCCGAATTTCTTCCTGATATTTTCGAGTCTGACGTGGGCCATGTCTGCTAGAGCCGGATGTGCAGCGATTCCCCGGTGCGGGTGCTGAAGAAATGGGTCTGGGTTTCATCCAGTTTCGCCCAGACGACGTCGCCGGCCTTCGCCACGTACCCGGATGAGGTCCTGGCGCGCAGCATTTGCGTGCCGAACTTGAGGTCGACGATATCGAACGGACCGAGCGGCTCGATAATGTGCGCCTCCACCGGAATGTAGCCGGCGGTCTGGCCGCGCGCCACCAGCACGCCTTCCGGACGCACGCCGATGGCGAGCTCGTCCTCGGCGTGCTTTTTTTCTACAACCAGGTGATGGAGCTTCTGCGGAAAGTCCAGGGTGGCATCGTTGTCGCCCAGTATCACTCTGGTGCTGCCGTCTGCCGGGCGCACGACGGCGTTGACGACATTCATGATCGGACTGCCGATGAACTGCGCTACGAACAGGTTTTCCGGGTGCTGGTACACCTCGGTGGGCGTGCCCACCTGCTGCAGTACGCCGTCGTTCATGATCGCGATCCGGTCCGCCATGGACATGGCTTCCACCTGGTCGTGCGTTACATAGACGGTGGTCGCACCTTTTTCGATGTGCAGACGCTTCAACTCGCTGCGCATTTCCTCGCGCAGCTTGGCATCGAGCGCACCGATCGGCTCGTCCATCAGCATCGCCTTGGGCCGGCGCACCAGCGCGCGGCCGATCGCGACGCGCTGCAGGTCGCCGCCGGACAGCGCGCTCGGCCGCTTGTCGAGCAGGTGCTCGATCCTGAGCGCCTTGGCTGCCTCGCGCACGCGTTCGTCCACCGTCTCCGCGCTCTTGCTGGTGGCGCGTAACGGGAAGGCGATGTTCTCGTAGGCGGTGAGATGGGGGTACAACGCATACAACTGGAATACGAATGCGATGTCGCGATCGGCCGCGTGCAGTGCCTGCACCGGCTTGCCGTCGATCAGAATGTCGCCTGCATCAATCTCCTCCAGGCCGGCGATGGCTCGCAAGGTGGTGGTTTTGCCGCAGCCGGACGGGCCCAGCAAGACCACGAACTCGCGGTTACTGATCTCCAGGTTGAGCTTCCTGATGATGTAGTTGTCGCCGAAGTATTTTTCGACGTCTCTTAAAACGATGTCGGCCATCGCAAAGCAGTGAATGGTAAATAGTGAATGGTGATTGGTAATGGGGTGCGCTAGTGCGCGTGGCTTTTCACGCGCATCCACTTGCCGCCCGCGGCGTTGCTCTCCAGCGCGGTCTCGATGAAGGCCATGGTTCGCGCGCCGTCGATAGCCGTCGGAAAATCCTGTTCGACACGGGTTCCTTCCCGATGCGCGATGATGGCATCGGCGAAGTTCCGGTACAGATTACCGAACGCTTCGTAGTAACCCTCCGGGTGGCCAGGCGGGAGGCGGCTGGCGCGTTTCGCCGCCTCGCAGAGGTAGGGCTCCCCGCGCCGCAGCGTCCGTAGCGGCTGCCCAGGTTGCCGATGGATCAGCGACTCGGGTTCCAGTTGCTTCCACTCGAGCGCGCCGCGCGTGCCGTAGATGCGGAAATTCGGGCCGCCCTCCTCCCCCGCCATGACCTGGGACGCCGACAGCATGCCTCGCGCTCCGCCACGAAAGCGCAGCAGTATGCTGATGTCGTCATCGACCTTGCGGCCATGCAGATGGCTCAAGTCCGCACACAACTCTTCGATCTCCAGCCCGGTTACCGTGTGCATCATGTTCTGCGCGTGTGAACCGATGTCGGCCAGGCAACCCGCCGCGCCGGACTTCGACGGATCCGTGCGCCACGCAGCGCCTTTGTGGCCTTGTTTCTCGATCGGCTCCAGCAGCCAGCCCTGCGGGTATTCGACGACGACCTTGACCAGGTCACCCAGTTCGCCGCTGGCGATCATGTGGCGCGCCTGCTTGACCATCGGGTAGCCGGTGTAGTTGTGGGTTAGCAGGAACACGATGCCGCTTTTCTGGACCACGCGACACAATTGCCTTGCCTCTGCCAGCGACAGTCCGATCGGCTTATCGCAGGCCACGTGAAATCCGCGCTCGGCGAAGGCCGCCGACACCGGCACATGCAGATGATTGGGTGTGGCCACCGTGACGAATTCGATGCGTTCCGCGACGGGCAGCTTCTTCTCCGCGTCCAGCATTTCCTGCCAGCTGGCGTAGCCTCGCGCCAGGCCCCAGGCTTTCGCGGCGGCGCGCGAGCGTTCGGGAGTCGAAGACAACGCGCCCGCCACCAGGTCCACGCGGCTGTCCAGCGCGGCGGCACGGCGGTGCAATTCGCCCGCCATCGCGTCCAGTCCGCCGCCGACCATGCCCATTCTCACGCGCATTACTGGTCTTCCTTTGGCATCGGCCGGATATGCGAAAACACAGAAAACCCGATCAGCCCAGCCAGCGTGATGGTCACGCCGTAGCGGTGCGCCACCTCGATCCACGGCTGGCAAAGCGCGACGATGCCGAACACCATGGTGAACATGAACAGCGGTTCCAGGACGCGCGCGCTGAGTTCGCGGAACGTCATGGGGTCCGCCCCGTGAATGTCGTGAATATCGTGAATGTCGTGAATACCGGAAACCCGCGCGTCGAGCGCAGTAGGCTCTTGAGCGTTCTGTCCGCTACGACATTCACGATATTCACGGCCTGCACGATATTCACGATCATTTGCGAATGGCGCCGAAGGTCACGCCCCTGAGCAAATGTTTGCGTAGCAGGAACGTAAACACCGCCACCGGCACCAGAAACAAGAAGGTGCCCGCGGCGATCACGGTCCAGTCGGTCACGCCCGAGCCAAGTTGCGAAGGAATGTAGGGCGGCGCGGTCTGCGCCT
>JANMYN010000047.1:0-5228 GCA_031382195.1 Betaproteobacteria bacterium | reverse complement strand
GGGGGTTTTTTATTCTACCCGCGCGTTCGCAAGCTAGGCGGGCCCGTACCATCGGTTCAGCACCGCTTCCGCTTCGTCGATTCCGACCTTTGTTTGCGCCGAGAACAACTGGACCGACACATCGGGAAAGTCGGCGGCAAGTATTTTGGCGGTATTGCGCAGATGTTCAACCGCGAGTTGCCGACCAAGCTTGTCCGCCTTGGTAAGCAGAACATGTGCGGGCTTTCCAGTGCCCCCAAACCACTCCAGCAATTGCCGATCGAGCGGCTTCATCGGGTGGCGTATGTCCATGACCACGATCAGGCCTCGCAGTTGCGGGCGTAACTGCAAATATCCCGATATCAGCAATTCCCACTCGTTTCTCATTCCTCGCGGCACTCTGGCGTAACCGTAACCGGGCAGGTCTACCAGAAAGCGCTCGCCACCGAGGCTGAAGAAATTGAT
The DNA here is from genome assembly GCA_031382195.1 of Betaproteobacteria bacterium. Lineage (GTDB taxonomy): Bacteria > Pseudomonadota > Gammaproteobacteria > Burkholderiales > JACQAP01 > JACQAP01. The sequence goes on along the minus strand of JANMYN010000047.1, from coordinate 4,784 downwards.
CTGCTGGGTTCGTCCGGGTGTCTTGCTGACGAATGCCAGCCGATGGCGCTGCGCGAGCGCGTTAATGGCGCTCGACTTGCCTGAATTCGAACGCCCGACGAACGCAACTTCCACCTGCGAAGGTGGCAAACCGGTCTCGTCGGCGGCCGAGGTGAAGAACGCGATGTCGCGAAACAAACCAGACTGGCTCATGAGTTACGTTAATATAATAGTTTAGTCCGGACCAAACTAAATTTCCGGGCCGCTGGAAAATCGGGGAGCGTTCATGAATCGTTTTATTGCGACCGTTGTCGCATTAATATTTGTCAGTTGCGTTCACGCCGCTGGCGATCCCGCCAAAACGCAGGGAATCGTAAATCAGGTTTGCGCGGCCTGTCATGGCGTCGACGGCAACAGCCTTCTGCCTGCGAACCCAAGCCTTGCCGGGCAGCATCCTGAATATCTGCTCAAGCAAATGATGGAATTCAAGTCGGGGGCGCGGAGCAATCCGATGATGGCCGGCATGGTGGCAAATCTTTCTCCCGACGACATGCGCAATTTGGCTGATTACTACGCGTCCCAAATCCCCAAACAGATGGGTGCCAAGGACAAGGACCTGGTGACGCAGGGGCGCAAACTTTACCGTGGCGGCAATTCGTCGAATAGCCTTGCGGCCTGCGCAGGATGCCATTCTCCGAACGGAGCCGGAATTCCCGCCCAGTATCCCCGACTTGCCAGCCAGCATGCCGATTATGTGGCCGCGCAGTTGAAAGCGTTTCGCGCCGGCGAACGCGCCAACGATCCGAATCAGATGATGCAGATGACAGCCGTCAAACTGACCGACAAGGAAATTGCCGCACTTGCCGAATACATCTCGGGATTGCACTAGGCTGGCCGTGGTCTTCACGCGGCGGCAACTTTTCCGAACGCGACTGTCGCCGCATTGACGGTGGCCTCAATTTCGGCGTTACCGTGCGCGGCCGATACGAAACCGGCTTCATAGGCCGAGGGCGCGAAGTAGACTCCTTCTGCCAGCAGCGCGTGGTAGAAACGGTTGAAAGCTAGCTTGTCGCACTGCATTACCTGCGCATAAGTTTCTGGTGGCATCGCGCGAAAGTAAACTCCGAACATTCCCCCGACTGATTGCGCGGAAAACTCAACCCCCGCGTTGCGTCCGGCACTTTGCAGTTGTTCGACGAGGCGGGTGGTATTTGTGGTCAGTCGCTCGAAAAATCCCGGGGCCTGAAGCAGCTTGAGCGTCGCCAGTCCCGCAGCGACCGCGACCGGATTTCCGGATAACGTACCCGCCTGGTAGACCGGGCCCAGCGGAGCGATAAACTGCATGATGTCGCGCCGTCCGCCGATTGCACCGACCGGCATGCCGCCGCCGATGACCTTGCCGAGCGTGGTGAGATCCGGGGTAATCCCGAACAGCCCTTGCGCGCCTCGCAGTCCGACGCGAAAACCGGTCATCACCTCATCGAAAATCAATACCGCACCGTGCCTCGTGCACAGATCACGCAGTGCAGCCAGAAATTCATTGGTGGGTTTCACAAGATTCATATTGCCCGCAACCGGTTCGACGATGACGGCCGCGATCCGCTCGCCTTCCGCCTTGAAAGCGGCTTGCAGCATTGCGGGGTCGTTGTAGTCGAGCACGATTGTCAACGCAGTGATCTCCGGTGGCACACCAGCGGAACTCGGCTGGCCCAGCGTCAATGCCCCTGAACCGGCTTTCACCAGAAGCGAATCGGCGTGACCATGGTAGCAACCCTCGAACTTGACTATCTTCGGCCTGCCGGTAAAACCCCGCGCCAGCCGGATCGCCGTCATTGTCGCCTCAGTGCCCGAACTTACCAGGCGAACTTGCTGCATCGAAGGCAGGCAGTGAGTAATCCATTCCGCCATCTCCAACTCCGACTCTGTCGGCGCGCCGAAGCTCAGTCCGCGCGCAGCCGATTCCTGCACGGCCTTGACGACCTCCGGATGAGCATGACCAAGCACGAGGGGACCCCAGGATCCCACATAATCGATATAACGCCTGCCGTCGGCGTCCCACACGTAAGGCCCAAGGCCTCGCGCAAAAAAAACCGGCGTACCGCCGACCGAGCGGAATGCCCGCACAGGCGAATTCACCCCGCCCGGGATGACTCGTTGGGATTTCTCGAACAAGATTTCATTTCTGGACTTCATGCTTTCATCTCACGAATTGACAGACATCCGAAATAGTCGCGCAAAACGGCGTGCTTGCGCCTCCACATCGATTGCGTCGAACAGCGCACTGACGACGGCAACGGCATCGGCACCCGCCGCAATCAATACTGCAGCATTGTTTTCGTTGATTCCCCCGATCGCAACGACCGGAAGCCTTATTTCCAAGGTCGCGATCTGCAGAAGTTCCGCGCCGGTCGGTATCGCGTCGGGCTTGGTGGAAGAAGAAAAGAAACTTCCGAATGCGACATAGTCCGCACCTTGCGATTGCGCTTCCCGCGCGCGACGGATTTCGTTATAGCAGGACACGCCGATCAATTTTCCTGGCCCGAGCATCGACCGCGCTGCGAGCACGCCACCGTCATCCTTGCCCAGGTGAACGCCGTCGGCATCAACTTCGCGGGCCAGTGCAACGTCGTCGTTGACGATAAACAGCGCATTCCAGGTCCGACACAAGCGGGCAAGCTCGCCCGCTTGTGTCCGGCGCAACGATTCCGCAATTGCTTTGCTGCGGTACTGGATCACACGGGCACCGCCGCGCAGTGCCGCATCGACCTTGCTGATCAACGCAATCGAATCGGTCATTTCCGGGGTTACCGCATACAGGCCGCTAACTGGCTTGTTCATCCTCCCGCTCTTCCTCTCGCGCCCAGAACAGACGGTCCGGCACCAGTTGACCCATGCCGGTCCGATATGCGTGCTTGAGCGTCTGCCAGGTATATTCCTGTGCATCGCGCACGGCTTCCGGAATGGCAAGGCCGTTAGCGATTGTCGCTGCGATGGCCGACGCCAGCGTACATCCTGACCCATGATAGGTGCCCGTGAGACGCTGCCATGAGTCCGTGCGCATCACGCCTTGTTGTTCGTAAAGTGTGTTGATGACTTGCTGCGTATTCTCATGCGTGCCGGTGATAAGCACATATTCGCAACCGAGGCTGAGGATTCTGCGCGCGCACTCTGCGAGGTCCGGATCATCATCATCATCGGCATCATCGTCTCGAGCCAGCCGGCGCACTTCGAGGCTGTTTGGCGTGATCAACGTTGTCTGCGGGACAAGCAGTTCACGCATGGCTGAGATGAGGTCTTCGGAAGCCAGTTCGTCTCCGCGCCCCGAAGCGAGGATCGGATCCAACACCAGGGGAATGTCGGGATAGTCGGATACCACTTCCGCAATGGCGGCGACGGTTTCGACACTGCCGAGCAGTCCGATCTTGAAAACTGCGACCGGCACGTCTTCGAGCACGCAACGCGCCTGATCAGCCACCCACTCTGCATCGATGGGCAACACGTCCTCCACACCCATCGTGTCCTGAATTGTAACGGCTGTAACCACGGACAACGGATGACATCCCATGCTGGACAGCGTGAGGATATCCGCCTGCATGCCGGCTCCGCCGCTGGGGTCGGTACCCGCAAACACGAGAACAATGGGAGGCGATACGGGCACGGCGGTCTAGGTCGCAGCTGCGTTTCAAACTAAAATGGAAGTTTAACCGAAACCCTTGCTTACCATGGCCGCAACCGACGACCAAACCTACAAGACTTACATGTGTCTGATCTGTGGATTCATCTATGACGAAGCGGCTGGCCTGCCTGAGGAAGGCATCCCCGCCAGCACCCGCTGGGACGATGTGCCGGTCAACTGGGTCTGTCCGGAATGTGGCGCGCGCAAGGAAGATTTCGAACTGGTCGAGATATAGAAAGGACAGACATGCGAATACTTCACACCATGCTGCGGGTCGGCGATCTCAAGCGTTCGATCGACTTTTATACCAACGTGCTAGGGATGCAGGTACTGCGTCAACAAGATTATCCTGACGGCCGCTTCACGCTGGCATTCGTGGGCTACGGCGCGGAAGACAAGGAGGCGGTGCTCGAGTTGACCCATAACTGGGACTCGCCCAAATATGATCTCGGAAACGGCTACGGCCACGTCGCGCTGGAAGTTGAGGATGCCTACAAGGCCTGTGACGAAGTAAAAAAGCGTGGCGGCAAGGTGGCGCGCGAAGCCGGGCCGATGAAACATGGAACCACGGTCATCGCCTTTGTTGAAGATCCGGACGGCTACAAGATAGAGTTCATCCAGCGCAAACACTAAAAACGGCGCAGTTCAGGTGCCGCCCTCGGCTATATAATTCGCGATCCGCACGAAATCCACTACAGCGAGAGTCTCTCCCCTTGCCACCGGATCGATCCCGAGTTCTTCGAAGGCCGATGGCGCCAGTATTTCCCTCAGGGTATTGCGCAGAGTTTTGCGGCGTTGACCGAAAGCGCGCATCACCACCTCCGCAAACACCTTTTCGTCGCGCGCCGCATAGGGCACGACGCTGTACGGAATCATGCGCACGATTGACGACCATACTTTGGGAGCGGGACGAAACGCCGAAGGCGGCACATCGAACAACGACTCGATACTCCAGCGATACTGCAACATCACGGACAACCGGCCGTACGCCGAAGTAGCGGGCTGGGCACTCATCCGGTCCACGACTTCGCGCTGGAGCATGAAGTGTGCGTCGCGCACGACGCCGGCCTGGCCGGTAACGTGGAACAGCAGCGGGGTGGATATGTTGTAAGGCAGGTTCCCCACGACA
>JANMYN010000359.1:0-2787 GCA_031382195.1 Betaproteobacteria bacterium | reverse complement strand
CCCCGCCGCGGACCAGGCCTGCGGCGTCGAGCCGCGCCCGGACTGATGCGGAAAGCACCGCCCGGCGGCGAACTTTGCGTCGGGTTGCGGTCAAAAATGACTGGGGATACGGTCACAGCCACGAAAATCGGCGGACCGTGGTATTGTCGGCGTGCCGGAGCAAGCTGCAGCGCTCCGGACCAAGTTCAATTCGAGGAGCTATGAGCATCAAATTTCGCAGCAAAGAGCTGACTCCCGCGGAAGCGTCGTTCCTGAAATGGCAGTACGGTTTCGACGACGAAGACGAACCGTTCGAGCGTGCCCTGTGGCAGGCCATCATGCGGGCCTGGGATGCCGATGCCGCATCGGAATCAAGCCCGCGTCACCTCGAACGCCTCGGCTGTGCCGACGCCTATCCCGAGGAAGTCGAGCTGTATGTGAAATTCAAGTCCGAAGGCAGCGACAAGGTCTGGAATGAACTGATTCGTCGCGCTGGCCTTGCCGAACGCCGCACTCGCAAGGTCAACCCCGCGGTAGACCGCCGCCACCGCGGCGACGCCCGGGCCTGAAGTCGCGCCGCCCATTTCCGGTCCGCGGGTACGCACGCGGACCCGGTCTGTTGTTCCCTCATTTTGCCGCCCGCACCAGGAATTCGCTGCGTCATCTCGCACGCCGATAGCGTGTAACCTTTGCATCCGCGATCTGGAAATCGACGCGACGCACGATGGGAGCAGCGGAAATTAAGGCCAGGCAATTCCGGTCGTGTGTGGCGCCGCACGATCCGGCGTTACCTGGATCGCATGCGCAGGCAATTAGCAGGGCAGTGGTGTTGCCGGGAACGCGAGGACGCGGATGAAGCACAAGGCTCCGAAATTGCCAGCGCCCAGAGGCCAGGTTGCGCGTCGCGTGGCCGGCGTGCTGCTGTGGGCGGTCGGCATCGCCGCGGGCCTTATTGGCGGCAACTACGGCCTGCCGGTCGCGCTGGCGCTGTTCGTCGGCGGTTTCTACCTGTTAGTCTCGGCGTCCACCGGCCGGTAATCTACCGGGCCAGGAATTCGCGCAGCACGTCCACCACCAGCCGGTGGTCCTCTTCCTGCGGCAAGCCGGACTCTGTCACGGTGCCAACCACGCCGACATTGCGCACGATGAGCGACAACAGTTCCTGCAACAGACTTTTGAGATTTTCCATCCGATTTCCTTCTGAACGTATCCGCGGCAGATTACTTCGGTGGGCCGGAAGATTGACGCACGACCAGCCTCGGCTCGATGAGACGCCGCGTCAGCGGCATATCGGCGTCAGCCAGGCGCTCGAGCAAGGCCTGGGCGGCAGATTCTCCAAGCGACCCCGGGCCGACGTCGACCGTTGTCAACGGTGGATTGGTGTGGGCGGTCGCGGCGACACCGTCGAATCCGGTCAGGGCAAAATCGCTCCCCACCACCAGTCCGTGTTCCCCCAATTCGCTCATCGCGCCGAAGGCTACGATGTCGTTGTAGCACACCGCCGCAGTTGGCCGCGGATTGATAGCCAGGCACTGACGAATCCCATCGCGCCCACCTTCTCGCGTAAGCGCGATGTTAATGAACCAGTCGGGTGAAATCGGCAGATCGTGTTCGCGCATGGCGCGTTCAAACCCTGCGCGCCTCAGATCGTACACCGGTCCGGCGCCGACTCGACCGAGAAAGGTAATGCGCCGGTGTCCCTGCTCGATCAGATGACGGCTGGCATCGAACGTGCCGCGCTCATTGTCGGCACCGACGAAATTGTAACTGCCGGCTGCCGGCTCCCGTACCACGATGACCAGCGGAATGCCGGATTGGCGCGTCCGCTCGAGCAATACCTGCGGCGTATCGAACGCCGGGCACAGGATCATTCCCGCTGCATGGTATTCATGCATGGACGTGAGCACTTTTTCCTGTATGTCCAGCCGTTCATTGGTGTGCGCCATCAGGCTGATGTAACCGGCATCGGCCAAGCGGCGTTCCATGCCGACCAGCATCTCGGCAAAGAATGGATTGCCGAGATCATTGATCACGATGCCGATCATGTTCGACGATTCCCGCCGCAGGTCGGCGGCCTGCCTGTTATAGACATAGCCAATTGCGGCGACGCTTTTGCGCACCCGCTCCGCGGTTGCGGGCGCGATTAGAGGACTGCTCCGGAGAACCAGAGAGACGGTGGACTTTGATACTCCGGAAGCCTTGGCCACGTCGTTGATGGTGACCGACCGGCGCTTCGGTGCATGGTTCTGCTGGGTCATGGATTCCCGCGACATTATTGACAGGAATAACTGACGGTGCCATATTATATCCGCGTTGGAACGTTCCAAATTAGCTATTTGAACGCTATATTCTGCCAAAATACGTTAACTCGCCATTTAGTGCGAGATCTTCGGCAAAACTGGAGGGGGAGTGGGAAAACGTATCGGCTGGGGTTTGGTCGGGGCCAGCACGATTGCCCGGGAATGGATGGTCGAAGCGATTCGCGCCCAGTCCGGCAACGAAGTCGTCGCGGTGATGAGCGCCGATCCAGGCCGCGGAAAGGCTTTTGCGCAGGCCAACCAGATTGCCGCCAGTTACACCTCGATCGAAGCGTTACTGCGTGATCCGGCCGTGGATTCGGTCTATATCAGCACGACCAACGAATTGCACAAAGCACAAACGCTGGCCGCCGCCGCAGCCCGCAAACATGTGTTGTGCGAGAAACCGCTGGCGCTGTCGGTGAACGACGCCAGGGAAATGGTGGCCGCATGCGACAGGGCGGGGGTCGTGATGGGAACCAACCACCATCTGCGCAACGCGTCCAGCCAT